>JAWCEH010000001.1:0-150794 GCA_038859955.1 Bathyarchaeia archaeon
CTTGGTAACATGACTGTTGGCACTGTGTTTGAGGTTGGAGAGAATGTTAAAAGATTTAATGTAGGCGATAGGGTTTATGGTTATCTGCCAATACGCGAAACGCATACTGTTAATGAGGAGAGTGTTAATCCGGCGCCTCCTGAGCTTAGCGATGAGGAGATTGTCTGTATTGATCCGGCTACGGTTGCTTTGATGGCCGTCCGTGAGGGGCATGTTAGGCTTGGTGATACGGTTGCTGTTTTTGGTTTGGGTGCTATAGGGCTTATAGCAATCCAGATGGCTAAGCTTTCTGGAGCATTACTTGTAATAGGAGTCGAGCCTATAGAAAAAAGGCGTAATCTAGCTAAACTTTATGGAGCGAATGTACTAATCGACCCTAGATCATGCGATGCAGGCTTAGAGATCAGGAGGGCTACCGACTGGAAGGGTGTTGACATATCTATAGAGACTAGCGGATCCTACTCGGCTCTGCATCAGGCGATTAGAGGAACAAGATATGGTGGAACAATAGTGCCAGTCTCATGGTATCATGGCGAGGCAAGGGGCTTAAATCTTGGTGAAGAGTGGCATTTCAACCGGCAGGTGATGGTTTCAGGGGCACGTGTTGAAAGCGAACCATACAGGGACTATCCATTATGGGATAGAAGGAGAGTTTACGAAGTCGTGATAAGTTTGTTTAAGCGGAAGCTTTTAAGGGTTGACGGAATTCTTTCGCCAATAGTGCACTTCAAAGATGTTGTTGAAGCCTATAAGATGATTGATGAGAAACCCGAGGAAACAATTAAATTAGGCGTTAAATATAGCTAAGAAAGGAGAAGGTTGATGTCTAGACGTGAAGCAATGCTCTATGAAATTATTCAAGATAATAAAATTAAATGTAATCTCTGTGCTCGTAGATGCATAATATCTGAGGGTGGGGTAGGCTTTTGCGGTGTCAGAAGGAATGAAGGTGGAAAACTCTACTCGCTGAATTATGCTAAAGCATGCGCAGCTAACATTGACCCTATAGGCAAAAAACCGCTCTCGCACTTCCATCCAGGAGCGCTGGTAATGTCAATAGCAACAGTGGGATGTAACTTTAGATGCCAGTTTTGTGATAATTGGAGTATAAGTCAGGAGAAGGATATTATTGGTAGAGATTTTCCGCCTGAGGATGTTGTGAAGGCTACATTAGAGCATGGGTGTCAGGGGATAAGCTACACTTACACTGAGCCAACTATCTTCTTCGAGTACGCGTATGACACTGCTATTTTGGCTCGTTCTCGCGGCTTATTTAATACATTTGTCACGAATGGTTATATGACGTTGGAGGCTATTGAAGCAATTGCGCCATATTTGGATGCTGCAACAGTTGACTTTAAAGGTGGTGGAGATCCTGAGTTTTACAAAAGGTTTTCTATGGTACCATCTGTTGATCCGATATTTGAAGCTCTGAAGGAGATGAGAAGAAGAAACATACATATAGAGGTAACTAATCTTGTTGTGCCAAAAATCGGTGACTCACTTGAGGGAATAAAGGCGTTAGCATCATGGATTAAGGAAAACTTAGGTAAGGATACGCCATTCCATCTGCTAAGATTTCATCCAGATTATAAACTGACCGATATACCGTCAACAGAAATTAGGACTCTTGAAAAAGCTTACGAGACTGCAAAGGAGACTGGATTGAACTATGTTTACTTGGGGAATGTTCCAGGTCACAAATATGAGAACACTTATTGCCCCAACTGTCAAGAGATGGTAATAAGAAGATATGGATTTGACATCGTGAGATGGAACCTAACAGCTGACATGAGATGCCCAAAGTGTGGACATCATGTTGCAATAAAGGGGAAATTTCATAGGACAGGTCTTTCATTTCCGTACCCAATAATTTAACAAATGAATTTACTAAATTTTTGAACTTTTAATTTCCCAATCTAATATCTAATGCTTTAGGGTATTAATGTTATTTCTACTAATAAGAAGACTAATATTAGTATTGTTAATCCAGTGATCGCTGTTACTTCCATAAGCTTTCTTGAAGCATCGCCCTTTATACCTCTTTCAATTAAAAATATAAGGCCGCCCATTGCATGCAAATACACTAGAATTATTGCTAGAATTCTTAGGAATCTATCAACATGAATCTTCCTTGGTTCATAAATAGCCTTAATCTCCGGATTCAGCATTTGGTACCCACTCAAGAGGTACATTGAAGCTAACACCAAAAGCGGTAGAGAGGTAAATTCAATTATTAACAAGGACAATTTCACCAACGTAGCTCTTTTAATCATATACTTCTAACCCCTCCTAGATTCAATGTATTCCCAAATATCTTCAAATGACAAATAACTGGGAATTTTTGGGACCCCGATGGGCACTATATACAGAGGTTTTTCTTCTGGTTTAGCATTAATAACTCTAGATACTGAATCGTCATGAAAAGCTCCAACAACTACGACACTATAACCAAGGGCTGTTGCTATAAGATATATGTTTTGGCCAGCGTGCCCTGCTTCCATTGGAACATACCTGGTTTTGCCCCTCTCGCCATAAACTGCTGTTGTTCTCTCAAAAACAGCGCAAATGACTAAGCTTATTGGAGCCTCCCCAACCCATTCCTGCCCTAGAGCGGCCTCCCTTAAGTTAGTGCGGCGATCGCCCTCACCAATTAATAGCAAGGTATGGCTGTTCGGCTCATATTTATAGACTCCAGCTTTAAGAACCCCATCCTCTATCAAGACCCCTCTTTCACCAGCTACGACATATATTTCTAGCGGATATGTAGCTCCAGCACTTGGAGAAGCCCTAAATCCTCGTGTAGGTTCAGTTATGCCGTAAGCAGCCCATAAAATCATGGCAAGATCAACAATGTTTATAGGGTCATCCTTGTAATCTCGAATACTTCTTCTAAGTAAAATGGATTCCTCAACAGTCAATTTGCTAACTTTTTGAGGTAATGGAAGAAGGATTTTACCTTCGGATAGAATTGTTGTATTTGTCACTGCAGCTCGTTTCGGGGGTGCAGTGACGTGAAAAGCATAAAAGATTATCGACACTGTTAGAATTATCGATAGAAACCATGCTATCTTCTCATATAATTTAACCAAGTCTTAAAACCTCCAGGAACTCCTTAAAAACACTATTGATTTCTAACATATAAATATCAATCTTTGAAAAACTTTTCCTAAATTCTTAATAATTTCTCTAAGCATTATTTTCCTTAGATGGTTCATGTGGCGTATTCTCAGAAGAGATGCCATAGAAGTGCTAAACGACGAGAGAGCTAAGGCGAGCTTAGCGAGGTACTTTGCCGTTATGAGAAACGATAAATTGGCCAAGTTTATGATCGCGAAGAGACTCCCGGCAGAATTTGACGAAAATGATTCTTTAAGGGATTTATGGTTTAAACACGAAAAGTTGACTGAAGAGTTTCATAGGCTTCAAGATGAGTTAGATTCTGGAAGAGTAAACCTAGAAAACTTAGATTCGCCAGAAAAATCTTACCTAGACCTTAAGATCGCCATCGCTAACAAGATTCTTGAAAGTTGCCACTTCTGCAATAGGCAATGTGGAATAAACCGTCTGAAGGGCGAATTAGGTTACTGTAAATGTGGAACTCAAATAACAGTCTCCTCAATTTTTGAGCATATTGGTGAAGAGCCTGAGCTAGTCCCTTCTGGAACAATATTCACGATGGGATGTACAATCCGATGCCTACACTGCCAAAACTGGACCATATGTGTAACGGGAGATAGTCTGGTTTTACTCTCTGACGGCACATTAACTGAGATTTCTAAGATTTTCAATGAATCAGCTAATGGTGAACCAAGAGAGCTCTTGGGAAGTCTTTGTGTGCCAACAAATCTAAACATTTTTTCAATCGATGAAAAAGCAAAGGCTACTATAGAGCTTTGTGATGGCGTGTCTAAGAGATTAGCTAATGACCTTATAGAGATAATGACGCGGACTGGAAGAAAAATCGTGGTTACACCGAATCATTTATTATATACATGCCATAATGGACTTATAATTCCAGTTTCTGCTGAGAAATTAAGGAAAGACGATTACATAGCTGCTCTCAAGTTTATACCTGAGATTAAAAGCTTCTCAAAAATAAATATTGGGAACCCTGCGCCCAAAGCTTTTTATGGGTCGCTTCTGCCCGTCGTTATTACATCAGAGCTGTGCCGAGTCATTGGATACTTACTTGGCGATGGACACCTTTATAGATACGATAGGAAGGGTCTCTACAATATAGTGTTTACCAATGCTGATCAATCTTTAATTGAGGATTATGTCAACTGTTTTAAAAGAGTCTTTGGTTTAGAACCAAAAGTGCTCAAATATAAGGGAATTTTTCGAGCTATGGTGAGATCCATTGATGTTTTTAACTTCCTGAGTGAAGTTGCTCCGCAACTATTAGCTTGCTCCAAATTTAGGGAGGTTCCACCAATAATTATGCGAGCTGACAATAGCATGGCTTCATCATTTTTAAGGGGGTTCTTTGATTGCGTGGCTACAGTCCATGATAAAAATAGGGAAATCATATTGTACTCAGCGAGTGAAAAGTTACTATTACAAGTGCAAATCCTGCTATGCCGTTATGGAATAATATCACAACTCCATTCCGTATCCCGAAAAAGAAGAAGGGAAGTTGAAAGGATATTTAAGCTCTCAATTACAGGCGAAAATTTGAGTCGCTATAAGATTTTTGTGGGTTTCTCATCTACTGCAAAGATTGAGAAGCTAGAAAAAGTATTGAAGCTGAGAGCTTCTCCTAGGAAGCATGTGGACGTTATCCCGAATATTAGTAACTTATTAAGAGATGTAAGAAGCAGATTACGGCTTACGCAGCGTGACGTAAGTTTAGTCTTGAAAGGATATGGTTACTTAGAAACTGAGAATAGGGCGTTTCCAAGATTTAAGCTCGAAAAGGTAGCATCGTTCCTCGAGGACAGATTGAGAAGTATTGAGATGTTATCTCAGAAACTTGCAGAGTCCACATGGGATGTGATAAGAGAAGGTATGAGAATGCTAAATATTTCTCAGCGGGAGTTAGCTGAGATGCTTAATGTTTCCCGTAGCCTAATAAAGTATTACATGAACATGGACGATAGCGATTTACGCGCTAAGAGATTTCTGAGTAAAGTTTCTGCCGCAATAAAATTATTATGCTCAGAAATTCTATCCGACAAAATATTGCTGGAGGATTTATCTAGGCTGAAGATGCTAGTAAACGCCGATATTTTCTGGGATAAAGTGGAGAGAATATCCAAGTTAACTGGCGAAACATGGGTTTTTGATATTAGAGTACAGAATACGAATAGGTTTATCGCAAATGGCTTACTCGTACACAATAGCCAGTGGTTTGAGAGCGGTGAGGTTTATTCTCCTAAGCGTTTGGCTTTGGCTGTTGAGGAGTTGCGTAAGAGCGGCTGTAGGAATGCTAATCTGGTTGGTGGTGAGCCTACTCCTTGGCTTGAGCAGTGGCTTGAGACTTTTAAATTTGTTAACGTCAATATTCCTGTTGTTTGGAACTCAAATTCCTACTATAGCGAGAAGACGGCTAGATTATTGGCGGGATTCGTTGATGTTTATCTTCTGGACTTTAAATATGGACCATTTGATTGCGCAAAAAGAATCTCTGATGCACCAAATTATTGGGAGGTTTGCACGAGAAATCATCTTTATGGCGCTAAGTATGGCGAGCTCATTATACGCGTCCTAGTTCTACCAAATCATCTTGAGTGCTGCACTAAGCATATTTTAAAGTGGATTGCTGATAACTTAGGCGAAAATACTAGGACTAATATTATGTTTCAGTATAGGCCTGAGTGGAGGGCATACGAAATACCCGAACTGCGTAGGAGGTTAACTGCGAAAGAAATGGAGCGAGCCGTAGAATTGGCTAAAGAAGCTGGACTGAGAAACTTTATAACCTAAGGTAAGGCATTTTTATTTTATAGGGATAGCATCTCTGCGAGTTTATATCGGCTTAAATCTATTTCTTTCTCAACCATCCATGAGTAGTCTAGATCAACGAATGTTATTTCTTTTCCTTTCAAGCCAACCATCCTTTTATATTCACCAGTTAGGAGAAGCTCAACGGCCTTATATCCAAATTCACATGCAATTGTTCTGCTCCGCGCCGTTGGAATACCTCCCCTTTGAATGTGACCTAAAACCGCCAGCCTCACATTATACCCGGTTTCTTCAGCGATATGTTCAGTTATTTTGCGACTGTCACCGGCACCCTCGGCCATAACGATTATCTCCGAAATTTTTCCTTCTTCTCGGTCCCGCTTTATTCGCTCGCAAATCCTGTTTAAATCCGTTTTGATCTCCGGTATTAGAATTATTTCCGCTCCGCCAGCTAAACCAACTTCGAGGGCTAAGAACCCGCGGCGCCTACCCATAACCTCAACAATAAAGATTCTCTCGTGGGAGGTTGCTGTATCTCTTATTTTATCTATGGCATCAAGAGCCGTGTTAACTGCCGTGTCAAAACCTATTGTTGTATCGGTTCCAGCAACATCATTGTCTATTGTCGCGGGAACGCCTATCATTGGTATACCACTAGCCTCGTATAACCTGCTGGCACCTCTAAATGTTCCATCACCACCAATAACTATCAAACCTTCAACGCCAATACTCTTAAGGAACTCAGCAGCCCGCTCAATGCCTTCATCGGTTTTAATCTCCTCACATCGGATCGTTCTAAGTATTGTTCCACCCATGTTTATTATTCCGCTAACTGAACGTCTATCTAAGATGCGCCATCTGCCCTCAATAAGCCCAGCGTATCCTCTTTCAATCCCCACAACCTCTAAACTGTTATAGACAGCTGAGCGAACAATTGCACGTATAGAAGCATTCATACCTGGAGCGTCTCCGCCCGCTGTTACAACACCAATCCTTCTCACAGTTATACTCTCCTATACCTTAATGCATTATAATCTTTTTAACGTTTAAATTTCCAAAAGAAAATTATGTTGCTTTATTTGATAATAGGTTTGAGTATACGCATGGGTAAGGGTTCAGCCCTTAATTGTCCACTCCTAAAATCTTTTATCATTGCTCTCAAATCAAAGTTATAATCTCTTTCACAAATATCCATGTACTTTAAAGCTTGCTTGATTCCATAGGAGACTATTATTCTTAACCCTCTTCTCGCTATTCTGCTCTTTATGCTCATTTCACTCCAATCCTTAAATATCGTGTCTATCCACATGAAGTTATGCTTCCAGCACTCAAAGATTAACTCTGTGTGTATTGGCGTCAAATCATTTAATGTAAAAGAGTTGGCCCTTTCCTTTAGGCCACCCATAGACACAAAGAATAATGGCACAATTATACTTTTGAATGGCCTAAGCTTCTCGATGAGAGAAATCGTTAGCTCAATGTCTCTTTCTTCTTCGCCTGGGAGACCTAGAATTAGGGTTGCACATGGTATCCAGTTGTTCTCATTTAAAATTTCAAATGCCCTAACAACGAGATCTGGCCAGTCATTAGGTGAGTAGGGTTTACATTTTCCTCTCATATGTATATCCATGATTCTAGGGCTGCCGGTTTCAATCCCGGTTTGCCCGCTTAACCAATGGCTAC
Source organism: Bathyarchaeia archaeon (assembly GCA_038859955.1). Classification (GTDB taxonomy): domain Archaea; phylum Thermoproteota; class Bathyarchaeia; order Bathyarchaeales; family DTEX01; genus DTEX01. The sequence goes on from JAWCEH010000001.1 coordinate 7,591, forward strand.
TGCTAAGATTCAATATGCTTGATATTTCCTCAACTAGGTCTGGCGCGCTTACGACCGATGCTAAGGCAAAATGGCTTATACCAACGTTTTTAACGCCAGGGTAATTTTTGACGCTTCTAAAGAGGTCGATGACAGCATGTTTATTAATTTCTAGACCTTTAGCCTTATACCTTAATACGTCTTCAGCGTGGAGTATAGGTTGCCTTCCAGCTCCAAGGTTGACCTTAACCTCTTTTAGAATGTGATCTATGGGTAAGCATCGAAAACGCTGTAAAGTTGGGGCACAGAAGTCGCATCCACGCCCACAACCCCTTGCAATCTCAATTATACCGTCAATTGTAGCGCCTTTAATAACTGGTATACTGTCTTCCTCAACAACCTCCCCATAGACTATGCCAGGAAGTTCCTCACCATTAACAGCCTTCTCAAATAGTGGACCAGCAACTTTCTCTCCTTCACCAATAACAACAGTGTCTATCCCTAGGTCTCTTCTCACATTCTCGTCTTCTAGCTGCCAAGCGCCAGCACCGCCAACAATCATCTTAGGTTTATATTTTCTAACTGCCGGATGATTAAGAAGCTCTCTGAATTTGATCGCCATGTAAGCTTTCCCGCCGAAAATCTCTGTGAACGTTGTTGTAGCTGGTCCAATACCTAGTGGATCATTCTCGGTTATCCCTAAAGCTCTTGTTTCTGGACCAATAATCTTATCCAAGTGCTCTGGATGGGCGACTATAACCTCTTCCCTTCTGAAACCATAATCTAGAAGAGCCGCCTCAATCTTTCTAGTTCCATTAGGTGCTACAACTGCTGAGCCATCTTCATTAGCCTCAACCGGCGGGCAGAATAACCTAAAATATAGACTATCCGGTACTAAACCCTTAGGTACGCATGCGCTGAACCCTAGGAATATAGCACCGTTATATTCGCTCATTAATGTTCTATCCGCCGTTAGAACTATGGGGTACCCCATATGCCTCGCCGTGAGCGATTTTTAAGTGATGCACACACAAATCTTTTAGATTTTTATTATTCAAATTGATATTTAAATTTTGCAGGCGGCAATGAGGATAAATTGAAAAATACACAAGGTGTTTATATCTTATAACAGGACGCCGAGCATCTTAATACGAGATGAAATGGATATGTCGAAGAAAACCCCTCATAATGGAGAATCATTGTCCGACGATGCTCTAAAAAAGTATATTCTCGCTGGCAAGATAGCTGCCAGGGTAAGAGAGGAGATGAAAAGGTCTGTAAAGGAGGGTATGCTTCTTATCGAAGTCTGCGAGATGGTTGAGAATAGAATTAGGAGTCTGGGAGGTAAACCTGCCTTTCCATGTAATATCTCAGTAAATGAGATAGCTGCGCATTACACTTCTCCACCCGGTGACAAGAGGGTGATACCAGAGAAATCTCTAGTTAAGATCGATATTGGTGTTCATGTTGATGGATACATTGCAGATACAGCAATAACGGTGTGCTTTGATTCTGAGTATGAAGATATGGTTTTCGCGGCTGAAAAAGCCCTTGAAGCCGCTATAAATATAATTCGTCCAGGCATACTCGTTTCAAGGGTTAGTTCAGAGATACAGGCAACAATAGAACGTTACGGATTTAAGCCCATATCAAATCTTACAGGTCATGAAGTCGCTCGATATATGATACACGCAGGTAAATCTATACCGAACATATCACACCTAACTGTTGAACGCTTGAGCCCAGGACATGTTTACGCGATTGAGCCGTTTGTTACGGTTAAAGAAGCGGTTGGAAGAGTTAATGATGGCCCTGAAAAGTATATTTTTAGGCTTTTGAAGCGCAAGTCATCTTTAAAAAGTATAGGAGCGCGGAATCTTCTGAAGATTGTGGAAGATAATTTTAAAACCTTACCGTTTGCAGAAAGGTGGCTGATAAAATATTTTGAACGGGAGGAGTTATGCAGACAGATGCTTATGAGTCTTCTATCGTCGAAATGCATAATGGCTTATCCCGTTTTTGTTGAGGCAAGTCTAAAACCTGTTGCGCAGTCTGAGCATACCGTTTTCGTAAGTAATGAGGGAGCAATAATATTAACGTGAATGTTAACCTAGTCGAAACGTTCCTTCTCCTTAACTTCCCTGAAAATAGAGTGAATTAAGAGAGCCCCATTGCATTTTGGGCATGAGCCGACCTCTTTAAGGACGTAATCCCCCTTTTCAAACTCCCTCGCGTTTTCATAGTTGCATTTTGTGCATTTAATTACAGTCGTAACTTTAATCGCCTCAAAACCTAAACTTAGTGGTTTCCTTCTTAATTGGAAGAGAAGGTAAATTGATAATGCTATTGCACTTATGCTTAAAATTACATTCATTGGCTCGATGGTTTTTTGGGTAAGGTATGTCCCCACCGCTAGTAAGAGCATTGCTAGAGACATTATAAGCATGATTAAGATTATCGACACGAGAAATATCGGCGTTCTTGCAGCTTTGCTTTTCTCTTCCACGTAAACTTCCCCCCTTTTCTACTGAGCTATTCCGATGGTGTTCCCTATTCCAGCAATGATGACTGTGTCCCCCTCCCTAGTGTTTTCGTGGATTAATCTCTTGATTCTCTCTATTGCCTCATCAACTCCATTAACAATCTCCTTTCTCATCGTTGAGACAACATCTTCTATTCCTTCTTTGATAAGTACAGCACATAGTGGAACCCTATATTTAGCAGCAACCTCCTCAACTTTATACTTGTCAACCCCCGGTCCACCAATAGCTACACCCACTCCCTCAGCAACCTCGCCTGGTTTTTCACCTTCGAGTTTCTGAGCGGCATCGATAATAATTATTAGGGCAACTCTTCCCTCCTTCTCCTCGAGTATCTGCTTTATCGCCTCACCAGGCTTACCAACATTTCCCCCAGGCCCCTTAGCTTTTATTACGTACGCTTTTCTACCTTCCATATCCACTTCACTCATAATTGTATCTTGGGCTATTAGCTTCTTCTCTTTGCCGTATATCAGTCTCGCTGCGACGAGTGCTCCAGCTCCATCCCCTATTGGCTGACCTAGAGTAAACGCCTTGAGCGCGCTTATAAAAGCCTCAGATTCCCTCATTATAAGGGGAAGAATCATTTGAATCTGAAGAATTACATAGAAGCTTAATGTTTTCTTCCCCATTAAATAATAGTGTCTTACAATCTTGTAAATCTGATTTAACGCCAACGCAGCTTCTAAGACATTCGCTAAGTTATTTATCTGTGTCTCATCAGCTTGGGGGGCCATCTGTTTAACTTCATCTTTCAGTCTGAAATCTCTAACATCAATTATGTGTTCAAGTCTCCTAATTATGCCAGTTGGATCTAGGCTAACCGGTTCAATGTCTATATGTTCTAGCAAGCGGTCAACTCTTGCAGTTGGATCTTCAGAGGGTTTACCGATCTCCTTTATTGTTGATATGACCAGTTGACGCCCTCTATCCCTCATAACCTTAAGCCTAGAGAGCGACCCCTCGATTTCCTTAAGCATAAGTGTAGTTTGAATACGCTGACCATAAATCCAAATGATTATAAAGGCAAGCAACCAAATGAACTGAAAAATCCAGCCAGTAATATCTTGCGTTGTACCCTGCTGAATGTTAACTATGAAGGCCTCTATGCTCATGTAACCAGCACGACCTTTTTAAAAATTAGAATACTAAGTAATAAAATTTTAGTAAAAAAGGCTTGCTCTGGGTTATTTTTGTAAAATAATATTCTTAGCGTTAGAACTTGAGATTATCTTTCATATCTTTTTTCTCTTTCCATTCTCCGCATTTGGGCACGCCACTCACTTTTGCTCTGAGTTTTTATACTAGACCTATGCTGAGATTGAGGGCCATCGATTCGACGATACTGACTAATGTTTCTGTAAAAAGTTTGATAATCTATCTTGTTCTGCTGTAGATCAATTATATTTTGATTTAAGTATTTTTTAACTTCTGGTTCTGTCGCTTTGTCATAAGCCTCAGAATATGCAAGATAGGCAGCGTGAAATTGAAAATTTGATGGATTACTTATAATAATTTTCTTTTCCGATTCAATATTTTTCAAGGTTTCTCCACACATACTCTTAAACGTTTTTACAATCTTCCTTTTAAAGCTAGCGCTTTCTCAAGCATAAGATGCCTGAGACTCAAATATTTAAGGGGCTTAATATCAAATTATTAAACACGGCTACTAGGGCCTTCAATATCTTAGAGCTCCGATTCTTCATTTTGTATGCCAATTTCAAGCCCTTAAAATTCAGGGAGAAAAATGCCATTTGTAATCAAATTTATATTTGTTTCCATTATGATGGTAAATTATGGGTTCAAAGTATCGATGGTTTGTCTTCTCCTCATTCTTCCTGTTCATGCTAATACATCAGGCTGATAAACTTCTCATAGGGCCATTAACTACGCCCATAATGGAGGACTTTAAAATTGATGAGGCTCAGATGGGTGCTGTATCAAGCTTCGCAATAATAGTCGCCGCAGTATTCTATCCGGTATGGGGCTACTTTTATGACCGTTATGCTAGGGCTAAGCTTGTGGCTTTAGCCTCATTCATATGGGGTTCAACAACATGGCTTAACGCTCTTGCACCAAACTACTCGCTCTTCTTAATAACAAGAGGTTCCACTGGTATTGACGACTCCAGCTACCCTGGGATACATAGTCTTCTCTCCGACTATTTTGAGCCATCTATGAGAAGCAGAGTTTATGGGCTACTTTCAGTCTCTGGTGCATTAGGTTATATTCTCGGCATGATTCTAGCTGTTGTTGCGGGAGGACCATTGGGATGGCGAAGCGTCTTCTTCATCACTGGAACAGCCGGTATTTTAATTGCTATACTCATATTTTTGGGTGTTCGAGAGGTGCCTAGGGGTAAGGCTGAGCCCGAGGTTGCGGAGCTAGAGGTTATCCCAACCTATCGATTTAATCTAAAAGCAGCTAAAGGTTTATTCTATAATCCAAGTATGCGCCTACTTTTTATTCAGGGCTTCTTTGGCGTCTTCCCATGGAATGTGATAGTTTACTGGTTCTTTCGATATCTTGAGGTTGAACGTGGTTATACGGCAACTGAGGCTACAGTAGTGATGTTATTCGCTATAGTAGCTCTATCTTTAGGCAGCGTAACATGGGGAATTTTGGGAGACTTTCTCTTCAAGCGCATGCGTAGAGGACGAGCACTTCTCTGCACAATCGTGGTTTTCCTTGGCGCAGTTTTCTTATTTGCATCCCTAAGCATATCCCCTGAAGAAAAAATCATCTTTCAAATATTAGTTGCTATAACTGCATTTATAATACCTGTTGGAAGCGCGAATGTAACCGCAATAATCCAGGATATTGTGGAGCCGGAAATTCGCAGCACTGCTCAAGCGGTTCAAGGTTTAATAGAGAATAGCGGTTCAGCCCTTGCACCTCTAATGGCAGGTTTAATAGCAGTTCAATCATCACTACAGACGGCTATCCTCTACATTGGTGTTAGCACATGGATTCTCTGCGCTCTATTCTTTGGTCTCTTAACAATACGTATTCCGGCTGACATGGAAAGATTACGCAGGATAATGCGCGAAAGAGCCGCTATGGAAAGACAGCGAGCTGGAGAATAGCAGGCTTTCACTTTGGAACCGTTAGAACCCTTATATAATCTCCGACATCAGCACAGCTATCTGCGGCATCCTCCATATACTCGGCTAAATCCTTAAGGATCATCAGAGTTACAGGGTTCACCTTGTCCCCGTATTTCAGCAAAAGCGACTTTATACTCAAAAATTGTTTATCAACCTTATTTTCCTCCTCCTCAACCTTCAGCGACAGTCTTCTCGCTTCAGATGGATTCTCACTCAAAAGTTTTAAACTCTCTTTAAGCGTCGCAGCACATCTCACAACGCCAACAGCCATATCTGAAAAAGCCTTCCAAATATCCTCTGGGACTTCACTATTTAGTAGAATCAGTATGCTTCTAGCAGAGTCCTTAACAAAGTCTGCCATAACGTCCAAGCGCTTAACGAGATGCATTATATCCTCCCTATCTCTCGGGGGCAGACTTCCTGCGGTTAGCTCTTCAAAAACTGCTCTTCTAAGATTATCTATTTCTTCCTCAACTAAGAATAGCCTCTCTACAGTAGTTTTAGCACTCTCTTTATCACCTGTAAAAATTGCCTTAATTGCCCTTTCTAAATCACTTACGGTATCAAGTGCTAAAGTCATCTGCCGATATGCGATATCAAGAACCTTGCTTTTACGCCTTTTTTCAAACCACCGCTCCATGAATAAAGACTCCTTTAAACCAAAAATAACACTTAAAACAATAATTATTTTAATCTTTCTTTAGATTCAATATTTCTATCTTCTAAAGAATTAATGAATCAACATTCTAAGCTGCAATAAGACTTTAAAGAAGAGTAACAATTAGCTGGTAAAGTAAACTTTCTTCTTGTTTCAAAATCTTCCAATTGAAGATGTGGAGATGAGTAAGAAGATAATTCTTCTTATTAAATTGATAGTTAATGAAGCCTTTCACAAAAGCCTAATTATTCGCATTGCAAAAAGCTGTAAAAAGGCAGCAAAATTAAGGCCTAAAATCGAATGGTTCTCTAGAAAATTTTTTGTTTGTATACTCGCTTTAATAAATATTGCGCCCTCCTTGACAGTAATTATTAATCCATTATTCTTCATAATGTTCCTTCCGGTTGGGATCTATGCTATCCTAACCTGGCCATGGATGATCCTCAAATATATACCAGATCCCTTCTTCCCAAATGGGAATTTATGGTGGCTGACTGATGCTATCATGACTGATGAGAAGAATATTATCTTTCCATATTTTTATAGATGGGGAATTATAGACTTGCTTCTCTTAACTGCTGGTTTAGTAATCTTTCTAACATCCTTTTCATTCTGACTAATTAATCTGAGAAAGAGTAGAGGGTTGCTTACTAGTGGAATCTATAGATTTGTTAGACATCCACAATATTTAGGAATAATTCTTATGTCCCTTGGAATAACTATCAGATCTCTTAGGCCAATATCATTCATAGCATGGATAACCCTATTATTCGGATATTTATCTCTAGCAAGCCTAGAGGAGAGGAATTTACTTGAAATTTATGGGCAGAAGTATGAGGATTATTCTAAGCGGACAGCGTTTATAATACCACGTTTAAGTTTTAACATTCCAAGCTGGTTATCCGCAGGTAAGCCATTTAGGTATATGCTTTTCGTGATTGCATGGATCCTCTTAACTATGACTACAATGGTTATCACTAGGGATATAGTCGGGGGTTTTCTATAGAGTTAAGCCTGAATAATTCGCCAAAAAAGGAAATAAACTAATATATTAGAATTATTCTATGGAAATGGCTCTTTCTAAACCTTCTTCGGGATATGGATATAAGAGTAAAGATTTGTGCGGAAAAATCAAATTCACTTTATCTCCAACCTCAAACCTTAGAGATTCAGAAGAAAAAGTTCTCTTCACAGCTATTATGTTACTGTTCTCTGTACGAACCTCAAAACGTATTAAGCCTCCAAGAAAGGTTCTCTTTTCAATAATGCCTTTCCATGATTCCTCGGAATCGGAAGCCCCAGTTCTCTTCATAACTACGAATTCGGGTCTTATAACTGCGACTATCTTTCCGCTCTCAAAGTTAACTTTAAATTCGCTGTGTAGAATTTTTCCGTTAACTTTAATTTTTGCGTAGTTATCTTCCTTTTCCACTAGTTCACCTACGAGAAAATTGGCTTCGCCGACAAAGTTTGCGGCAAAAAGGGTTTTTGGGCGCATATAGAGTTCCAGAGGTGTACCTACCTCAACTATTTCGCCAGCTCTCATAACAACTATTCTATCACCAATGGACATAGCTTCCTCTTGATCATGCGTAACATGAATGGCTGTCAAACCAAGATCCTTAACAAGCCTCCTTAATTCATATCTTAGAACCCTCCTCACTTTAGCATCCAGTGAACCAAGTGGTTCATCAAGTAGAAGCAGTTGCGAGCCGGAGACTAAAGCTCTTGCCACAGCCGTTTTCTGTCTTGCTCCACCGCTTAGAGCATCCGGCCAATCTTTAACTCTCTCGTATAATCCCATCATGTTAAGCATTTCTTTAATCAATCTCTCAAAATTGGAGATCTTTAAGCCCTTGACGAAGGGCCCATAACATACATTATCATATACGCTCATGTGGGGAAATAGGGCTATTTCTTGAAAAACATACCCTATTCCTCTATCCTCTATTGGAATATTGTTTACAAGCCTATTGCCTATGTAGATTTCACCTTCATCAGGTTCAATAATGCCGGCTATACACTTTATTAGTGTTGTTTTCCCGCATCCACTTGGACCTATTATGCACAAGTATTCTTTATCTTCGATTTGGAGGTTAGCTCTCTTTAAAGCCACTATGTTTCCGTATCTTTTTGTAACATTAACTAAACGAATTGAGGGGATATCACATCACCTCAAGCTCTTTATAAAGTCCTTGTGGAGGATATTGGTATATCTTCAAATCCTCTGGCTTAAGGCGAGCGAAAACTCTTTCACCGACCTTAAACTTATCTATGCCAATAATCGTTGGCATCTTCGAGTTAATTTTATCGCCATTATCAAGCATTACGGAATAAGATATAAAGTCTCCAAGGAAACTAATCCCCTCAATAGTCCCAGGTAATAAGTTAATTTCCTCTCTCCTTCGTATGCCTTTAATTATTTCGGTTTTCTCCTCTCTTATCATCACAACAACTCTCTCGCCAACTGTTCTACTCGCATCATTCACGCGCAAAAGGAACCCATTCCTCAACTGAACCCATGAACCGTACTGGTCTTTATCAGCAATAAACCCCTCAAAGAAGTTTGCTCCGCCAACGAAGTGAGCTACGAAAATGCTTTTAGGCTCATTATAAATATGTAATGGTGGACCCTCCTGTTGTATTTCTCCATCCCTTAAAACAATTATTCTATCGGCAATTACCATAACCTCCTCCTGATCGTGCGTGACATGAATGGTTGTCAGTCCATTCTCCACTGCCATCTCTTTGAGTTTATATCTTAATTCAACCCTCAATCTGGCATCTAAGGCACCTAAGGGTTCATCTAAAAGCAAAATTTTTGCTCCCGAAGCCAAACCTCTCGCAAGAGCTATACGCTGCTGCATTCCGCCGCTTAACTCCTGTGGATATGAATTCGCTCTATGCGCAAGCCTTGTTATCTCAAGCATTTGCATTGACACTTTATAGGCTTCTTCTCTGCTCAAACCTTTAGATAGAGGGCCAAATGCGATGTTGTCGATTATACTCAAATGAGGAAACAGCGCGTAATATTGGGGAACATAGGATACGTTTCTCTCCTGCGCTGGAATGTTGTTAACAAGCTTATCATCTATGTATATTTCGCCACTATCCGGCTTAACAATGCCAGCAATAAGTTTGAGTAACGTTGTCTTACCGCTTCCCGTTGGACCTAGTACGCATACGTATTCTCCATCGTTTATGGTTAAACTTAGATTTTTAATAGCAGTTACCTTACCATATCTTTTTGTAACATTCACAAGCCTTATTGAGGGCATAGTTCACTTCTTCCTCCTCGTTAAGAGTCTCAGAAGCAAAAGAATTACAAATGATGAAATAATGTACACACCTATACCCAAAGCTCTTTGTGAGATTGATACTCTTTCATCCTTTATCCAATTAACGAGTAGAATTGGAAGAGTCCAGTATTCCTTTGTTCTTGCGACAGCCTTTGCTGCGCCAGTCTCGCCCAAGGCCCTTGTAAAGACTAGAATAGAGCCTGAGAGAACACAATATTTTGTAAGCGGAAGCGTTATTCTACGGAAGATTACAAATGGTTTTGCACCTAAGGTGCTTGCCACCTCCTCAATCTCTAGAGGTATGCTTTCTATCGCAGCAGCCATGGATTCAACAAAATAAGTATAGGTTATAGTTGTATGAGAGAATAGAAGAATCCAAAATTCATGCAGAAGCCCGTATCTTTCCCAAAAAAGCCTTAAGGAGATGCCAAGCGCAATTGAAGGAACAATTATTGGCACGCTTATTAAAGCCTTAAAGATCGATGTTGCCTTACCGAATTTTCTTCTTGCAATTATTATAGCTGCAGGTAACCCGAAAATTATATTTAATAAGGTTGATAGTGAGCTGATAGCGTAAGAGATTAGCATGCTTCGCCAGAAACTGCCCCAAGGTTCTAAGCCTATAAGCATTTCATTTAGTGTTCCGTCCAGGATGGCGCCCATTACTGGTAAAGCAATGAATATAGATGGAGCTACTACAATCACAATAAATATGAAGAGCGCAAGGCTATCTCTAAATTTAACTGTTCCAGAACGACTAAGTCTTCTCTCAATTCCCGGAAAGGCTCGCTTGATCGGAAACTTAAATTTGGGAGCTAATAAACTTATTAAAAAAAATATAATTATAGATGTGAGTATTAAGATGGAGCTCACGTAAACTAAAATTCCATTTTTCAGATCCATTGGAAGAAATGCCATGTCCATAACATTAAATAAAAATACTGGTCCATTCTCCCATGAACCCGCCACCATGACCGTCGCTCCTGTCTCGGAGAGCGATCTTGCAAACGCTAAAAGGAAAGATGCGATTATACCCGGCTTAAGCAGCGGTAATGTTATGGTCCTAACAGCTGTTAAAGGTTGAGCGCCAAGTGTTCTCGCAGCAACTTCATAGACTTCCTTATAGTTTAACAGCTCACCAACCATGACTCTAACTATAACTGGATATGAAAAAGCAAAGTGTAGGAGAAAAACGAGAATGAATCCTGGTGGGACAAGAGAATCTATCCCGAGAATTCTTGAGACCCCATCTTTACTACTCCAAAATAGGAGTGAGGAATAGCCTAGGGCTGCGGTTGGTATAAGGAAGGGAATATCTACTAATGTATCTATGAAGTGCGCAAGTTCAATTTTGCTTCTAACTATAAACCATGCAAGAGGTAGAGCCGCCAGCAAGTCTAAGATCGCAACCATGAACGCCATGTTGAAGGACTGGATTACAGCCGTATTAGCTCTAGCTAGTAGATTCGGCTCATAAAATACTGTCTCCACCCATTTAATGTTATTAACTATGCCGATTAATGGTGGGAAAAAAATCAGTGCGAAAAAGAAGATTAATGAGAGAGCGTAAATTAACTGCTTAATATAAGTTCTAGATGAAAGGTTATCGAGCATTTTAATTAAACCATAGATGCTGTGGTAGTCTTTCAAAGTCCTCAAAGAGCACCGACTTCCCATTCTCCGTTCTCTAATTAATAAATCGCATATATACTTTTATCAATTTTAACTATTTTATATGAACACCCAGATGCGGGCATTAGATGATAGTGATTATAAAGGTGTAGTCATAGTAAAGGGCATTGTATCCACAGGAGTAAATGAAGGAAAGTATTTTACATCTCTACCATGGTTTAGGAGACAAGTTAAGGAAATATTAGGTTTTGAACCTTATCCTGGAACATTAAACTTGCTTTTAAAAGATAGCGATTACAGAAGGTTAACAGATTTATTTAATAAAAGTTTGGGTTATAGAGTTTTTCCCGAAAATGGCTATTTTCCCGGACGACTTTATAAAGCGATTATAATGTCAAGTATGCTCGTAGCCATCATTAAACCCTGCGTCCCAAATTACCCTAAAAATCTTCTGGAGATTATTGCTCCCATATGCCTGAGGAAGTTTTTTAACCTAAGGGATGGCGATGAAGTTGAAGTTAAAATATTCTTCAAATGAAGAGACTAATACGTTCTCCATGGTCGCCAGATGCCCAAGGACGCTTGCTTTAGGTGTTTGCGCTTCTTCTGCTTCTCTAGCTGTTGGGAGCGCTGTTCCACACGTAGAGCCGAATGTAGGTGCATTAGCCATTCAAGGGTATACAAATTTTTTTCATGGAGTTAATGGACTAAGGCATCTTCGCGGTGGGCGCTCGCCAAAAGAGACACTCGACATCCTGCTTAAGGACGATAATTTAAAGGAGATGAGACAAATATCTATTATTGACGCATTCGGTAGAAAGGCAGCCTTCACTGGTAAGGAAACGTTACATTGGAGTGGACATATAATTTATGAAGACTGCATAGCAGCAGGAAACGCTCTAGTCTCTAATTTAGTTCTAGAAAATATGATCGATGCGTTTGAGGAATCAGAAGGTGAATGGCTTGCCGAGAGACTTATGAGGGGGTTAGAGGCTGGGCAGAAGGCGGGAGGTGACAGAAGGGGAATCCGCTCGGCGGTTCTAGTAGTCGCTGAGAGGGAGCCAATTCACGAGTCCCGTCCTATAGTAAATTTAAGGGTTGATTTACATGATGAGCCAATCAGGGAGCTACGGAGAGTCTTCGAAGCCTATAAAAGATGGCTGCAAATAATCCGATAGAAAGTTACCTGCTTCTCTTTCCTTGTATGTATTCTTCAACCCATCTTTTCGCTATTGGATCCTCAACTTGTATGGGTGGATGCTTAAAGGCGTATGCCGAGATGCTGATTAGTGGTCCAGCTATACCCCTATCCAAGGCAATCTTAGTTGCCCTTATAGCGTCTATAACAACTCCAGCACTGTTCGGAGCATCCTCCACCTCAAGTTTAACCCAAACTGTTATAGGTTGATCACCAAAGTTTCTGCCCCTAGCGTAAATATAACATATTTTCTTGTTTTTTAGAAATGGCACAAAGTCGGAGGGCCCTATTCTAGTTGGCACATCGTATGGAACTAAGCTTGTGACGGCTTCAGTTTTACTTATGCGTTTAGATTTAAGTCTTTGTTCAAGCGTCATATTTTGGAAGTCTGTGTCTCCACCAATATTCAACTGATATGTCTCATCGATCTTAACACCTCTATCAACAAAAAGCCTAACAATCTCCCTATGTAGAATTGTTGCACCAAGCTGGCTTTTAACGTCGTCACCAGCAACTGGCAACCCGGCCTTTTCAAACTTTGCAGCCCATTCTTTATCACTTGCAATGAACTCAGGAATGCAATTAACAAACGCGCATCCAGCCTCTATAGCTGCTTGAGCATAAAACCTCGTCGCTTCGAAGCTCCCAACAGGCATATAATTTACAAGTATATCCGCCTTAGTTCTCCTGAGAACCTCAACCACATCTACCGGTTTAAACTCGTTTTCAGAGTATGCCTTAAAAGCCTCCCTCATATGTGGCCCAACACCATCTAATGCAGGTGCAGGCAGAACTTTAACCCCAAGCTCTGGTATTGATTCAGCAAATTTTGGGCAGCAGTTCGGTTCAGTAAATATTGCTTCGCTGAGATCTTTCCCTATCTTAAGTTTATTCACTTCAAATGCCGCAACAAATCTTATGTCTCTAACGTGATAATCTCCAAATTTAACGTGCATTAAGCCCGGTACAAAATCAGTTTCATTAGCGTCTTTATAATAGTGTACACCTTGAACTAGGGCTGATGCGCCGTTTCCAACACCCGCTATTGCAACCCTAACCTCAGCCAAATATTACCCGCCCTTAAGCTTCTACTTTACGAAAGTACCTTTCAAAATCTATATAAAACTTTTTCTGCTCAGGCGGATAAAGAGAATTCAGTGGCAGCTTATTAAGCGTTCAAGAGCAACTCTTCTCATCTTAATCTTAGTTCACATGTAATCTGTTCATGTGCTGGTGGGAGACACGATTTATGAACATAGAGAACTTCTTTTGACGTTTGAAAATCTCATTCTTTCATCAACTATCAACAAGTCTCTTTTTACTCAACAAATAAAAATGGTCTTATCTTTGAAAAATACTTATAAGCTTTCGCGAGGGAAGATAGCTATATGAATGAAGAAGATAAAGAGTTGGAGAGAATTAGGCAGAAAAAGATTAAAGAGATTATGCAAAAAAGAGACGAGACGACTTCTGTTGGTGAGCCTATGGAGATAACGGATATAAATTTTAATCAGGTGATAAGGAGTAATCATATTGTTGTGATTGACTGCTGGGCACCTTGGTGCGCTCCTTGCAGGATGATGGCTCCAATCATAGATGAGCTCGCCAGGGATTACGCGGGCAAAATCCTTTTTGGAAAGCTAAACGTTGACGAGAACACAAGGGTGCCAACAGACTATCAAGTAATGAGCATACCTACCTTTTTGGTTTTCAAGAATGGGACGCTCGTTGATCGGATTGTTGGTGCAATGCCTAGAAAAGTCTTGGAGCAAAAAATAGCCAAACATATAGGATCCTAGGGGAAGGTACTATTGAAACTAAAGTTCGGCGTTCACCTACCTACTCATGGCGAATATGGCTATAAAGAAATTCTAGAGGTATCTCTCATAGCTGATGAGTTAGGCTTTGACTCTCTCTGGGTTGGAGATCACTTTTTTCTTCCTAGGGAGTTTTATGAGAAGACTGGATGGGATCCGGATAGACCGAATAAGCTTGATGCTTGGATCCTGCTCTCCGCGTTAGCAGTGCAGACGAAAAGAATAAGGTTAGGGGCTAGGGTTTCCCCATTACCATTTTATGATCCGGCTAGATTAGCAAAGATTGTGGGTACAGTAGATATAATTTCTGGAGGACGAGTTAACTTTGGTGTTGGCGCTGGATGGTTTAAGGAGGAAGCTATATCCTATGGTGTTTATTGGGGCAAACATGGAGAGCGAATATCTCGAATGCTGGAGGCTTTGGAGATAATATTAAAACTCTGGGTTGAGGATGGCAGAGTTACATATAGAGGCAAATACTACAGTGTCATTGAGGCGCCATTCTGGCCTAAACCTCTACAGAAGCCTCATCCACCAGTATGGTTTGGAGGCTCTTCTAATGCAATATTAGAGGCTACTGCTAAATATGGTGATGGACTTTTGCCGCTTTCAAACTTTTCGATTGAAGATTTTAGGAGAATAGCGTTGCGCATTTCTGAAATAGAAAGTAAAAAGAAGAGAAAGATTTTATTAGCCCCATCATTCACCTATCCGGATGGGTTGGGTGAAAGCCCAGATGAGTGGCTTTCGAGAGTAGAGGAGTACTTTAGGGCTGGAGCAAATATGTTTATAATAGATTTCTCGATGACAAGAGTCTCGCCCAAGAGAGCGATAGATGTATTGGAAGAATTTTCCAGGGTAGTGTTTCCAAGATACAAGTAAACTCTTTCCAATTTAAACATGAAGGTTTTACCTCAGCCCAGAAACTTTATAAAACATTTGTGATCTCATTGTAGTGGAGGCTCGTTTGAGATGTCAAGTTCTAGAGTGGCTACTTTACGCGTTGCCGAAGCGCACGGAAGAGATGTTGGCAGAGGCATTGCTAGAGTTGATCCAAGAGTAATGGAGAACTTAGGTTTGACGCCCGGAGACGTTATTGAAGTATCTGGAAAACGTAAGACAGCTGCCATATGCTGGCCTGGCTACGCAGATGACTCCGGTAAGGGGATTATCCGCATAGATGGTTACACAAGAAGAAACGCTGGCGTTAGCATCGATGAGAAAGTCACTATTAGAAAGATTGAGGCTAAAGACGCTGAGAAAATAGTTTTTGCGCCAACAGAGCCTTTACGCATTGAGGGAGCAGAAGAATACTTAGCTCAGATTCTTGAAGGGAAGGTTGTTACCCGAGGGGATTATGTTCCACTTGGAATAATGGGTAGAACGATCGATTTAGTTATAGTGAATGTTCAGCCACCAGCTCCAGCCGTAATAATAACTAGGAGTACTGAGATAGCTATGGGCGAGAAGCCGGCGGCAATAACTAGAGAGGTTCCAAGAGTTACATATGAGGATATAGGGGGACTTAAGGAGGAAATTAGGAAGATCAGGGAGATGGTTGAGCTCCCACTTAAGTACCCGGAGCTCTTTGAGCGATTAGGCGTTGAGGCGCCTAAAGGCGTTTTACTTTATGGACCGCCTGGAACCGGTAAAACTCTACTAGCAAAGGCAGTTGCAAATGAAACCAATGCGGCATTCTTCAGTATAAGTGGACCAGAGATAATGAGTAAATACTACGGTGAGAGCGAAGAGCGCTTGAGGGAGATATTTAGGCAGGCTGAGGAGAATGCCCCAAGTATAATCTTTATAGATGAGCTGGATGCTATTGCGCCGAAGAGGGAGGAGGTTACCGGTGAGGTTGAGAAAAGGGTTGTTGCGCAGCTACTAGCCCTTATGGATGGCTTAAGACCGCGTGGAAGAGTTGTTGTGATAGGTGCGACTAATAGGCCGAACGCTATAGATCCAGCTTTAAGAAGACCTGGCAGGTTTGATCGTGAGATAGAGATTGGTGTTCCAAATAAGCAGGGTAGGTTTGAGATACTTCAGATTCATACGCGTAATATGCCTCTTGCTGAAGATGTCGATCTTGAGAGAATTGCGAGCATAACTCATGGTTTTGTTGGAGCTGATTTAGCAGCGTTATGTAAGGAGGCTGCCATGAGGGCACTTCGCAGGATCTTACCGGAAATAGATTTTGAAAAGGACACGATTCCAGCCGAGATACTCAATAAGATTACTGTTACAATGAATGACTTTATGGATGCCTTAAAAGATGTTGAGCCATCAGCTATGCGGGAGGTTCTTGTGGAGGTTCCGAACGTTAGATGGGAAGATATAGGCGGCTTAGATGATGTTAAGCTTGAACTTCAGGAGGCTGTTGAGTGGCCGCTAAAATATCCGGATGTTTTTGAGCATATGGATGCTAAGCCTCCTAAAGGTATACTTCTCTATGGTCCTCCTGGAACTGGAAAAACCTTGCTCGCTAAAGCTGTTGCAAATGAAAGTGAAGCGAATTTTATTTCAATTAAAGGTCCGGAGGTTCTATCTAAATGGGTTGGTGAATCTGAGAGGGCTGTTAGGGAGGTTTTCAGGAAAGCGAAGCAGGCTGCTCCAAGCATAATATTCTTTGATGAGATTGACGCCATCGCTCCAGTAAGGGGTGGAGGGTATGGTGACAGCGGGGTGACAGAACGCGTGATAAGCCAGCTTTTAACGGAAATGGATGGGATAGAGGAATTAAGAGGCGTTGTTGTGATAGCAGCTACAAACAGGCCTGACATAGTTGACCCTGCACTCCTAAGGCCTGGAAGATTTGATAAGCTCTTGTATGTGCCGCTGCCGGATTTCGAATCGAGGAAGGAGATACTTAAGATACATTTGAGAAGAAAGCCCCTAGCTGAAGACGTGGATATTGATGACCTTGCAAAGAGAACCGAGGGTTATACAGGCGCCGATATAGCCGCAGTATGTAACACCGCCGTTATGCTTGCTATAAGAGAGCATATAATGAGCGATAAAGGAACAAGTGAAACCAGAAATAACTTGAAGGACTTAAGGGTTTATAAGAGACATTTTGAGGAAGCGTTAAGAAAGGTTAAGCCGATGTCTCAAAGGGAACTCGAGATGTATAAGAGGATTTCGGAGGAGTTTGCTTCTAGAATAAAGTAAAAAATTATTCTCTGCTTATATCGCTAACCTGTGCGTCATTCAATCTTTTTATATCATTCGGATTTATCTCCATGAGAACGTTTATTTCCCCACCCCCGCCAATAACCCTATCGAAATCAAGAACCCGCGCATCTATGATGGTTCTAATCTTGATTTTGTGGTAAACTGGAGGAACAGCGCCAACATCGTAGCCGGTGAAGCGCTTAACCTCCTCGTGTGAAGCCCGTCTAACCCTTCTTACACCACATGCAGCCGCAAGCCTTTTCTCATCAACCCTCCTATCGCCTGTAACGATCGCCAAGACGGGCGATCCATCGTCACAAATAAAAAGCAAGCTTTTAATTATCCTCTCTCGTCCAACACCAATCTGCCGGGCAGCAGCATCAACGGTCATCGTATGCTCAGTAAACTTAAAGAACCTAACATTGACACCAATGTCCTCAAGAAAACTTCTTAAACCCTCAAAAGAGAAATCACGTGACATATTAAGACGATACAACGCTTAAAGTATATAAGGGTATACTACAAGTAAGATTACTTTAGAAAAAGCCTCGGTGGCCTAGTCCGGTTAGGGCACTGCCTTGGTAAGGCAGGGGTCGCGGGTTCGAAGCCCGCCCGAGGCTCCAAACCGAAAGTTTAAGAGCCGAACAAAATTTTTGATCATGAGGGCCACTTGGAGGCTTGGCTCTCTCTCACCTCAAAGAAATGAAGATTTTCTGTTGAACGACTAAGTTTACATTGTTGATATTTTTCTCTTTGCAAATTCTCCAGACCATTTAAACATCATTATTCCTATGGGGAAAAATAACGCAAAGATGGCGAGTATAGTTATGTCTGGAAGCAGAAGCTGAAGATCGTATGCCTGTAAAATGGCTAGTCTAGCTAATTTAAGGGTGTATGTTTGAGGAAGATAATAGGATATAGCCCTGAGCCATTCAGGCAGAATCTCCGGCGGAAAGTAAACTCCGCTTACTATCCCAGCTAGAAGATTTATAGTCCATTGTATCGGTTCTTGCCCGTGCCAAGCATCAATGAGGTAAACCATGCTAGCTGAAATAAAGCCAATACCTATTGTCGCAAGGATGCCAAGTAGCATACTAACTATCGCGCCTATACAGTTATAGTTTATAATATTAATGGGCACTTTAAGAAGTAGTGTTCCAGCAATAAGATATACGGCAAAGTTTATACCCATTTGAAAATATCGCCAGAATAGTTCGGAAAGGATCCATATGGATGTAGGTATGTTCGCTAAGCTAAGGTAATCTAGTACGGTAAGTCTCTGCCCACCTGACCAAAAATAAGAGCTATATATTTCCGCCATGACGTTGTAAAGTCCGTTTAAAGACACAGTAAGAAAGCCATTCAGCCCCATGCCAAGTATGAGGTAAGCTACGAAGTTTCCTCCATAAGGTTGGAGGTATGGTGAGGAAAAACCGAATGTTGCGGCGATAAAATAGTAGGATATTAAGCCTACTATTAGGTTTAGTATTTCAAAGGGTAAAAACCACTCTATCCAAGCGTAGCGCAGCTGCATATTTCTCTTAAAGAACGTCCAAAAAAGGGAAATATATGGCGTAACTCTTTTTAGATCCATTATTTAATCGCCCTCCCAGTGTAGTATATGAACACATCTTCTAAGTTGGGTTCCCTTATGGTAACATGTCTTATCTTAATATCATATTTCTTCGTCATTAGATCGACTAGTTCGGGCAGGATAATTCTGCTGTCTTTTGCAGATAATCTTATGTCTCCTATACCCAGACTAGCATCTTTTAAAGTATACGTGGCATTGCTAACATCAAGTTTCTCAATATCTTCTAGGAGCTCGGAGCTAAACCCTATCACTTCAATCATTATAATATCCTCCGTGCCTATTTTCTTGATTAAGTTATGAGGTGTGTCAAAAGCGACGACCTTCCCATTATTTAACAACATCACATTGTCGCATAACTCTTGAACCTCCATGATGTTATTGGTTGAATACAATATCGTTACGCCCAAATTCTTGTTAATATCTACAATATACTTAATTATTCTTCTAGCAGTCTCGAAGGAGATTCCTACCATGGGTTCGTCCATAAGAAAAAGGGGTTTCTGACTTAATATGCCAAAAGCAAGCTGCAACCGAGCGGACATGCCTGTTGAAAATGTAGCAACTCTAGAGTTTTTCACTTCTTCAAGCCCCACGAAGGCTATAGCTTCGTCTATTCTTTCCACGGGGTATCTGAAAAGCTTAGCCATATACTTTAAATTCTCCCTCGCCGTTAAGCTTGGATTAACCCATATGCCCCCGGTTAGGAGTCCGGGGACGAAGTTAACAAGAGCCGCTACTTGTTTCCTGTCTTTGATTAGATCCCACCCGAAGATTGTAGCGTTTCCTTCAGTAGGATATAGTAGACATGAAAGGAGTTTTAGAAGGGTGGTTTTTCCTGAACCATTAGGTCCAAGTATCCCCACGAACTCGCCTCTCTTCACGGTAAAGGAAACATGATCTATGGCTACTATGGTCTCTTTCTCCCGTCTAATCTTATTGCAAATTAGATTCATCAAATACCCAGCAGGGCTATGTGAATGAGAACCTGTAATAAACCAATTTTTAACCCTTTTGAACACTCTTGTTATCTCATGAGCATAGATAGCTATATCGCTCAATCTATTACCTTCTTATTCTTCACAGAGCATTAACATGCCTACCAATAGTTATTATCTGCCTGTTCCAGATAATATTTACTAATTATACAACCAATCTTAATTCTTGAAAACGGCTTATGGTTATGGGAGTGCAAGATCCTTAACTTGTCAACTTGGATCCTGGTGCTCTAGGGGAGGGGTATCCATCTAATGGTTAAGTTTTCAGCCAATAGATGTGCTGGTAACTTGATCTCCGCTAAACTTGAGGCTCACTAAACCTAGGGAGGGGTAGACTTAGGATACTTAATGGGTAGTTCATCTTGAAAGCAGAGGAGATATTGATGATGATAACTTTCCTCAAACCATCAACACCCCCGGAGCCTAAGGCTTGCCATGAAGTCTTACGCTGATCTGGAATAGCTTTAACACTCTACTACCCTATACTCGGTAGCCCTACATGGATTAATATTGATATAATAGTACATAATGTGGATAGGAAGGGAGGCGGGAATATGCAGATTAGGATTACGAGGGTGGAAACGCGGTCTGAAGACGCTTGGTTTGACTTAAGTCTGCGGCAGTTGAGGAGAGGAGAGGTGAGCTTTTATCGCGTTAGGGATTTTCTTACCGGAAATTGGTTGTTTAAAGTTTGCAGAGATAGGGAGATTGGAAAGGTTTTGGTTAAGGCTGTGAAGTGCCCTTCGGGTCCACGTTTTGCCCAGCTTGAGGGGAACAGCATGGTTTTCCAAGAAAGTATGGATGAGGGCATAGTTTACGATGTTCTTTCTGTCATGTATGCTGATGAAAATGACAAGTTAAGCAGAAGAGTTATCTCGAACATCGAAGAGGTTCCAGCATTCATCAGGGAAAACTTCGCTATTAAAACCTATGAAGAGGCTACTGGAAAGACTGTGCCTGGAAAATACTTGGTCACCTTATGTAGGCGTGAGGATGAAAAGGCAATGATTAAACTTTTCCTCTTTGAAAGGGCTTGGACCATATCAACTGTAACACTTGAAGAGAAGCTTAAAGCGACGGAAGAATGGAAAGCGCAACAGCAAAAAATAGCGAAAAGAGAGATTGACACAGGGCATGTTTGGGCATGCCCAATATGCGGCAAACAACACCGTTTAGTGCATGTGGAAACGGAAAAAGGTATTAAACATGCGCTTCGCAAAACATGAAAATCCATTATACAAACAGTTCACGAAGATTCTTTAATTTAAGTAAGGCTATGCTAAATTATTTGGTTGCGGCAATGAAGCCTTAAGAAATCATTATTGAGACATCTTCGGATTCTTCTAATTTAAGCGCGCCTATTTTGTTTGGAATAATCTTCAGCAGCGGCTTTGAAGTGTATAGGTATAGGGAAAGCCCAACGGGATGGCCTTTCACTTTAAAGGTTAAATTGGAGAAGCATTTGGCAATGCACATATTAGAGTGAACCGACTCAACGACGCCGGCTTTTACTCCATTTAACTTAACTATGCTTCCAATGGATGGTTGAGTAGACATGTGGACTCCAAGAAGCCTGTAATGGGGTACTCCAGCATCCAAGATTCCGTATTCTCCGTTTACTTCGACAGGTATCCCATATCTGAGATCATGCTCTAAATTAATTAAGGAATATTCTTGTTTTGACTCAACCACTATTCCATGTAGATCTATATTCTCCGCTAGGGCGTTAAAATGTATCGATCTTTCAAGCTTAAACCCGCCCCTCGCGCGAATTGGATCTAAAGGATCCCGAACTTCCACATGTAGGTGAGGTTCAGTCCAGAAATCAAAGAAGCCGGATCTGAGGAGAAAACCTATTTCATCTCCCGGCTTAATAATTTCGCCCACTTCAACAATAGGTTCTACGTGAAGAATCTTTATCAATCTCTCTGCATTTTCAAGACTACGTAAAAGAATAACGTAATCGCATTTTGAACCCTTAAAGCCTCTGCTATCGGGGCAACGAACCCTCCTAATTGAAGTAACTTCTCCATAAATGGGTGAGGGAGCAATCTGCCCAAAATTCGTTCTTGGGTAGATGTCGATAGCTGAATAGGTGCTGTGAGCCGGATATGGGCTGTTAAAAAATGAAAATTTGCCACCCTCCGGACAATAGACTATTACACCATCAGAAGATGCAACACTAATCACATAAACCATGAGCGTGAAATTGGGAGCAAAGAGAAATAAGTCTTTCCTATATTCCCTCACTTACTCTTTCCAGTTGCTCAAGCTCAGATTACAATGTGAAATTAAGATTTCGTTTTTTATACAAAACGCTAATATGAGTTTATATTGCTAAGTAAACGACAAACCACGTTAGGAGTAGTATCAAATGGTTGAGGTAGCAATAACAAAGGGCGATAATATAAGGTCTAGAGTAGAGGAGGCAATAACGCTTTTAAACGGGGTTCATAAGGTAGTTAGTAAGGGTGATAAGGTCTTTATAAAGCCGAATCTTGTTGATGGAGCACCCTTTTCCACCGGTGAGGTTGTTCAACTCGAAACTATTGAGATCTTAGTTAGAGAGTCTTTTAATGCAGGTGCCTCTGAAGTGCTTATTGGAGAAACCCCAACGTATAGAAAACCAACAGATACTATTATGGAATACGTGAGACTTGCAAAAGAAACTGGGGCGAAATTCTTGGAGTTAAATAATTATCCTTTCACTGAAGTGAATGTTAAAAACCCAAGATTTTTCACCAAAGTTAGGCTCTCTAAACCCTTCCTGGAATCCGACGTATTTATCAATGTACCTACACTGAAAACGCACATATCTTGCGGCATTACCGTTGCAATTAAAAATATATACGGTTTAATTCCCCCAGAAGATAGGATCTTCTACCACTCCCTCAATAGAGTTGAGGAAGCCATCCTTGACCTCTACAAGGTTAAGAAGGCAGACCTAACGGTTGTCGATGGCACATATACAACTTTGCATATTGGACCCAGACCAATAGAGGATTTTAAAGAGACTACTAAGCTCAATTTAACAATTGCTGGTTTTGATCCGGTTGCCATTGATACCATCTCAGCGAGGATTTTGGGCGTAAACCCTCTTTCTTTGAGGTATCTTAAGTGGGCCGAGGAAGATAATCTAGGAACAAGAGATTTAAATCAAATAAGGGTGATCGGAACCACCCTTGAAGATGCATACTTTGGGAGAGCCCTAGGCATTGTTGAGTATATAAACAGCAGAATAAGCAATCTTAAAATCATGAATTTCGACGCTTGCACAGGCTGCCTCCAGATACCAGCGCATTTAATGCGTAGCATGATTGTTTTTCGCCGCCTCATGAGCGAAGATGGCAGAATCGTCTGCGTAATTGGGCCAAATGCGAAAGCAAATGAGGTAGAGAAGAATTTAAATGGAAATGAAAAAATTATTTTATGTGGTTATTGCGCCGCCCCAACATTCTATAATGGGCTTAAGGGGCATTTTATCCCCGGATGCCCACCACAACCTGAAGACGTACAGCGAAAACTTAAGGAAATATTAAATCTATAACTACTTCCAGTGGTATTTATGGGTAGAACTCTTGTTTACGTTGGAACCTATACCTCTGATGGTGAAATTTTCATTTATCAATTAAATATTGATTCGGGTAATCTGAAGTTTATCGGAAAAACAACGAACTTGGCTAATCCATCGTTCTTAGAGGTAGACTCAAAGCAACAAAACCTTTACGTTGTAAATGAAATTACAGACTACGCCGGAGAGAGATCTGGTGCTGTTAGCGCCTTCTCCATAAATAATGAAAGCGGCAAAATATCCTTCTTAAATAGCAATTCAACGAAGGGCGTTGGACCATGCTATGTGTCTCTTGATAAAACATGCCAGTATATTTTCACAGCGAACTATGCTGGTGGAAGCATATGTATGCTACCTAGAAATAAAGATGGAAGCCTTGGAGAAGCCGTTGATTTCATCCAGCATAAGGGTTCAAGCATTGATCCTGGTAGACAAGAGGGTCCTCATCCACACTCGGTAATCGTTGATCCATCTAATAGGTATGTTTTCGTTCCTGACTTAGGACTTGACAAAATAATGATATACAAGCTGGATTTAGAAAGAGGAAAACTGATATCTAATGAGCAGCGATATGTTAACGTTAAACCAGGTTCTGGACCACGACATTTCACATTCCACCCAAATGGTAGATTCGCATACTTGGTGAATGAGCTCAACTCAACAATTGTCGCATATAACTATGATGTTGATGATGGCTCTCTTAAGGAATTGCAGACAATATCAACTCTGCCAAGCAATTTTAAAGGCGTAAATTATGCAGCAGATGTTCACGTGTCCCCGTCTGGTAGATTCCTTTACGCTTCAAACCGAGGGCATGACAGTATTGCAATTTATCAAATCGATGAGGAGACTGGAATGCTTAGAAATATAGGTTACACTCATACCCAAGGTAAATGGCCACGCAACTTCGCTATAGAGCCACAAGGCAGATTCCTTATAGTGGCCAATCAGCAAAGCAATAATTTAATTTCTTTCCAAATAAATGAAGAGACTGGGCTTCTTAAGCCCACGGGATGTAAATCACAAGTGGTGCCGGCACCAGCATGCATTAAAATCCTTTCTTGGCATGAGAGAATAAGAGCATTACACGGAACTCTAATATAATCTTTTGAATCTAAAAATTAAAATTAGTTAAAAGAAAAATAGTAGGGAAGGCTTAGAGACCTCTGATCTCTATTATACGCCTTTTCTCCAGCCTTCTCAATGCATCAAATAATTCGCTTTTCTGCTTCCCATTAAGATTGAAGTGTTGAGTCATCTCCTTTATTGAGGAGCGCGCTGTACCATATCTCATTAGGTGATTCTGGAGGTATTCAACGATGAGCCGCTCAACTTTACCGCACTTCCAAGTTGTATTACGCATAAGAACAACAACAGCCCTAAGCATTTTCTGGGTTTCCCTTTTAGATCTTCTGGCCATTTCCCATCTTCATTATTTAGCAAGAAGCAAATATTTATGCGTTTATGATAAAATCTTCGACCTAAACATTCAAGATTAGACTATATTTAGCAGATAAGATGTTAAGCTGCGAATTAGATGAGACAATACTCTTTTATTTTAGAAAAAACGCTATATTAACATTATTTAGCCAATATTTGGTGATCACCATGAGAATCATCATACTCGGTCCGCCAGGTTCCGGAAAAGGAACATACGCCTCCAGACTAAGTGTTATTCTTGGTATACCACATATATCCACCGGCGACATGGTACGTGAAGAGATAAAGGCACAAACGGAAATTGGGAAGAAAATCAAGGAGTACAGTGATAGAGGTGAACTTGTACCAGACGAGATAATAGTTAGGCTCTTATTAGAAAGACTTAGGAAGCCAGACGCCCAAAAAGGCTTCATACTTGACGGTTTTCCAAGAACATTTAAGCAGGCTGAGATTCTTGAAAAAATCTCTGAAATAGATGTGGTTCTAAACCTTAATGTGCCAGACGAGATAATAGTTCAGCGGCTTTCTAATAGGCTTACATGTAAGCAATGCGGAGCCATATATAACCGGCTAACATTAAAGCCAAGGGTCGATGGAGTCTGCGACGTATGTGGAGGTGAATTATATCAGAGGGAAGACGATAAACCCGAGGTTATAAGGGAACGCTTAAATGTATACAAGAGAAGCACTGAACCACTAATAAACTACTACAAAGAAAAAGGTCTCCTAAAAGATGTATACTGCAAAGATTTAATGACGCCTCCGGAAATGATAATAGAAAAGATAGTCAAGATGATTAGCGACCTGAGGAAATGAATGATATTAAAGAATAGCCATTGTATTTAAATTGGTACTGAACTTTCGGCTTAATTTTTAAATTAGTGAAAAATTACAAACACCAGTTTTACGAGCTTTAAAGTAATTCAACGCGCTTCCAATAGATAAAAAAGAAAAATTATTAGGCTACAGATTAAACTGTCATCTCATGGAAGTTTCAGAATGCCTATTTCAGTAAGAGTTTCTAGATCATTCATTTTTATCATTCTGTTTGAAATCGTGTACAGCGTGTTGCCAATGTAAAGCGCACGTTGGATTGCAAAGTCAGAGTAAAACCAGTATCCGCTTTTAAGTAAGTCAGTGTAATCCTCTATGTGAGTTATTCTACCCTTTATTTTAATGCTGTCTTCTGTTATATGAAAGACGTATAGTCCTTGCCAGACATAGTCACCGTAAGTGTTAGGTGGAATTCCTTTAGGATATTTTGATTCATCAATTTCAGCTAGTAATATTGGCATGGCAAGTAGGTTAAGGTCTCTATCGAATAGTAGAGCCTTGTGGTCGTATAGAACCGGGGAATCAGTTCCTCTATCACCAATTATGATGCTATCCGTTTCTTTTGGATGCTCAACATCACTAACGTCAAAGAGCGATATTTTTATGCCTTGATACCATGCAAAGTCGCCCTCCTCAGCCTCAGTAGTCCACTTACCTATACCGATCAAGTGATTCTCATCGTATGGATGGAGGTAGTCTGAGTAACCGGGTATCTTAAGTTTGCCAAGAATTTTTGGATTAGTTGGATCCTCAAGGCTTATTACAAACAAAGGATCAACTTTCTTGAAGGTAACCATGTAACAGCGGTCGCCCATAAACCTCGCTGAATACATCCACTCTCCAGGTGCTAGGCCTTCAAGTTTACCAACAACAGATAAACTCGTATTTAAAACATAAACATTACTTGCCCATGTACTAAATGCGTGAGTAGCTATCCTAAAGTATCCATTATACTCATCCATTGAAAACTGGTCAAAAACTAAGCCTGGAACAGCTCCGCTCGCTTCATATTTTATCTCGCCTCCTTCTATACGAATCCTATGAATATTGGTGACATCCCAATTCTCCATTGACCCAGGCACAGCGACATATATATTGTTCAATGAAACATAAATGCAGCTGGCATAGCCAAATAAGAAGGTCTCATGTGTAACGGGTTCATTGGGTTCTTGAACGTTTATAGCCGCGACAAGAGTAAAGGCATTATAATAATCAGAAGCATTTGTATAATAAATTGATGTTGGATTAATAGTTGTGACACGCCCTCCGTCAAGTATCTCTGGGAGAATAGGTTCCTCATTTCCCAAATACGCTGGAAAGGAGCTCAGAACATAAACGTAGTTTCCAACCAACCTAGAGTTGAAGTACATTCCACTTAAGGTAACATTCCTAATTAATACAGGTTTCTCAATATTTTCTAAATCATAAACTTGCACTAATGTCTGAGGCTTCGCAATAGACACATTCTTCTCTACTGAAGCTGGAATAATCTGCGTGTTTTCTGTACTGGAAATGATAGTTAGCTTTCCATCGCTAACAAAAAGACCCATGATAATACCATCTAAATAAATCTCTGAGTAAACCTTTGCCTCCTCAAGAGGGTACGCCTTAACAATTAAAACCCTCCCTTCAATAGCCAGGTATATATTCCTTCCATCAGTTTTCACAATGTCGGCTTCATCTACCCCCTCAACTTGAATATTTGTTCTTGAGTATCCTACATCCGTGCTTCCAGATTTAGCCTCCGCCACTGCTGCTCTTAATGCAAGACTCCCAACTACTTTAACATCGTAATTTAGCCACAGAAAACCTTTACTTTTATTTAGAAAATCTCTCAGTTCCTCATATGAGGAAAACCTTATCAAGGATACTTGGCCTGGAGTTACATTGTTTGATACATTTGTGTCATTTGTGTCATGATACTTTGTTGAGGGTGAAGGTCTAATGCTGAGTAGTATTGAAAGCATGGATATTTCCAATAGAAGAACGCTTAAAACCGCTAGAAACAGTTTCCTCTCATTTTCGGATTTAAAGATTTTATTAACAGACATTAAATCACCAAACTATCATAGTGAATTTGTTGCCCTTAATGCTAAGTATTAGAACAATTGTTCTAAATGTTAGAACGCCAGAATTTTTATCGACAATCTTGAACTGGAATAATAAATGAGAAAAAGGATGGTGATTTACGCTGAGAGTAAGTTGTATGTTTCTTCTAATCTGTTAACTACGCTTCGCCCCTTCTCTGTGATCAAGTACATTTTTCTCTTGCTTCTTTCAACAGTAGTTACTAGACCTTTCTCAACCAATGAATCCAGTATTTCTTTTAACGCTATCCAAGAAAGATTACACCTATACATTATGTTTGTTGGCTTATTGTAACCAGACATAATCGTCTCTAGAACCTCAAGGTAAATCTCCAATCTCGATCTCTTCTTCGACACTTCCGCTCCTCCAAATTATGTTTACTCTCTTGCCACCAATTTGCAGAAACCATTAAAATATAAATTATGAATCATAAAGTTAAAGAGAGAAAACTATAGTTTTTATATATAAAAGAATTATATTTTGCCCTTACGCAAATAAAAAGTCTAAAAAAATTCCCTATCTTCTAAAATTCCACTCTTTTTTTGAATATTTCTCTTCTTTAAGTTTCATTGCCATCCGTTCTTCGAAATCTGTTATCTCACCCGACTCTAATTCAATGTTGAAAGTAGACTCAAAACCACTTATTAAGGCATTCTTCAGCTCCCCAAATCCGATATCTCTTCCCAAGTATTTTTTTAGGGATGTAACCCTCTCCTCAACGGACCTTATCATTTTGTCACGGATCTTTTCACTCGGAACCTTAAGCACTGTAAACATTAACTGGGGGTTTACGTCGCGCAAAATTGTGCCATGCTGATGCACTACACCCATCCCTCTTGTTTGAGCGTTTCCAGATATTTTTCTACCATTAACAACTATATCATTTATAGGTTTAAACTCGGCTGGGACGCCTAAGAGCCTTAAGCCCTCAACCAATCCAGAGCATAGAATTTCATAAGTTTTCTGAAAATCTCTTGAGATTAAACGGTGGTTCTCAATAACTATAATACTATAGGTTAACTCGCCATCTCTATCATGATAAACTGCTCCGCCACCGGTTCTTCTCCTAACATAGTTAATACCTAACCTATCACATGCCTCCACATCTACTTCCTCGCCCATACTTTGAAAGTAACCTATCGAAACCGCCGATGGCTCCCACCTGAAGAAGCGTACAGTATTCGGTACGATATCTCTTGCCCTAGCAATGGCTATTGCTTCGTCTAGAGCCATATTATAAAATGCATCTCTAAGGCCCGTATCAAGCAAACGCCACTTTTCAGCCACTGCTACCACCCGCCCTAATTATGCATTTCGCGAAGTCATTCGGGTTTGCGCCTAGAAGGATCACTTCCTTTTTGTCAATAAACCTCTTTATAGAATCAGTTATCTCAGCCTCGTTAAGAGTACACCCTATGAGGGCTTTTTCAAGCTCCTCAATAAGCTCCTCCGGATGCATAAAGAAGTCGCCTGTAATCTTTATGTAGCTTATTTTGTCATCTTTTATACTCAATTGAACCTTGATGAGTTTGCCTCCCTCAGCCTTATACTCAGCCCTAAACATTGGGAAACCCTCGCATCGGAAATGAAAGTTATCTCCAATTTTTATAAAAAGGTTTCCATCAAAATTAATTTAAATTTAGTGGTTTTTAGAATCGTAGAAAAATTTTTTTATAAGTTCCCCCCATAAGATAGGGAAACCGCAAAATAGTGATGCTTAAAATCATTGGAGGACATCGCATGTTAGAAATATCTGAGAGAACAAGAAATCTTGGGACTGAAAATGCATTTGTTGTTTTAAAAGAAGTTAACGAGCTAGTCCGGAAGGGAAGAAGCATAATGAACTTTTGCATCGGTCAACCGGATTTCGACACGCCAGAATATATAAAGGAAGGAGCTATAAAGGCCATAAAAGAGGGTAAAACCGGGTATACACCTTCACATGGAATACCGGAACTCAGGGAGGCTGTCGCCGAATACTTTTCTAGGACTAGGGGGATTGACGTTAAACCAGAATGGGTTGTGGTGGCGTGCGGCGCCAAGCCATTCATCGGCTATGCGATATTGACGGTTACAGATTATGGCAGAGGACATGAAGTGATATATCCTAACCCGGGTTTTCCAATATATGAGTCACTAATAAGAGCATATGGCGCGGTTCCAGTGCCATTACCGATGCTTGAAAGTAGAGGTTTCAGCATAGACGTAGAGTATCTGGAGAAAATAGTTAATGAGAAAACTAGGCTCCTAATACTAAATTCACCTCATAATCCTACTGGTGGAACCTTAAGTAGAGAAACGCTTGAGCAAATAGCCGACATTGTTAAGCGATACGATAATCTTTGGGTCTTTTCTGATGAAGTCTACTCAAGGATGGTTTACGATGAAGAATTTGTTAGCATAGCCTCAATAGATGGCATGCAAGAGAGAACAATAATCGTCGACGGCGCCTCAAAAACATATGCCATGACTGGTTGGAGAATAGGTTTCGCTGCAAATGAGAAGCTCGCAGAACATATAGCACGCTGGGTAACAAACACCGAGTCATGCGCACCCCACCCAAATCAATACGCAGCGCTAACTGCGCTAACTGGCCCGCAAGATGATACAAGGAGAATGGTCGAGAGCTTTAAGAGGAGAAGAGATATAATTGTCGATGGTCTGAACTCGATCGAGGGAATTAAATGCCTCAAGCCTAAAGGCGCATTTTACGTCTGGCCGAATGTTACTGAGGCTTGCAGAATTGTCGGTGTTAAGGATTCTGAAGAGTTTAGGGCGCGTTTACTCCATGAGGCTGGTGTCGCCGCTCTTTCAGACATACACTTCGGACACAAGAATGAAGGCGAAGGCGAACACCTAAGATTTTCCTACGCCGCCTCGGATGAAGCGATTAAGGAAGGACTTAAGAGGATAAGAATTTTTATAGAGGATAATAGAGTCTAAAAATAATTTATTTAATACCTATTTTTCTCTAAGAGACGTTTTTGAAGAGCGTGAATTCCCATACCCATTAACCACCCCATAAGAACGACAATTGTTGCAGGAAAACCTCGAGCCCCGGTTCCTGTATTAAGCATAAATATTTCGAAAATAAAGAAAGCAATACTTATAGTCGCAGCTGTAAGAAAGCCAGTTTTACGAGAATATTTGGATGCTACTTGAGTAGATAAAAGACCTGATAGAAAAATGTCACCTAAACCGAGAACTGAGAACCCAATTGATGGGTAAGTTGGGAGAACAAGAGCTACGGGTATATGCAGAAGAATCATTTTGGTAGCAGCCTCAACCATATGTCCAGTCCAAAAAACTTGAATTACATCCATTACCGTTAGCAGAGCGGCAAAAATTAGGGTTATCTTCAACGAGAAAAGCGAATTCAAATACGTAATAATCATAACTGCAAATATAGCTGAAAAAACGCTCATGAAAATATTTACGATTAAAATATTATCTACTATAAAATAGGATACTAAGTAGGCTATTATGAAGAACGCTGACGAGGTAATAGCCAAAAATAATTTGCCCAAAATCACGTATGTAAATACCAGAAGTAAGTAAGAGTAAAATGCAATAAATAATATTTGAATGGCATAAGTTGGTATAAAAGCGATTATAGTAACCATTATACCCATTGACATAACCATAAGAATTATCTCGCGAATACCAATTTTTTTGTCTTCCAGAATCATTCTTATCTTATTCTCAACTCTTTTATGGGATAAAATGGATAATACGACTATCAAAAAAAGTGATATCGGCAACAGAAAGTCTACCTTCATAGTACCATACCTCACCCAGCATATTTTGCTACATTATTAAATAGATCACGTAGTTCGCCCAATTCTTAGTTTAGCGTGACTCATTGGATCATCCATAATCTTAGGGATCCAATCAATCAAATCCGTGGCAACCATATGATAACCCTTCTCAGCCATCACGAAATCTCCGGCAGCGCCATTAATGAAAGCACCAGCGACTGCAGCTTCAAATGGATCTGCACCTTGAGCTAAAAAAGCGGCAACCACGCCTGAAAGCACGTCACCTGTCCCACCTACAGTCATGCCTGGGTTACCTGTAAAATTAAATTTAGTTCTAAAGCCGTCTGATATTACATCTACATGGGACTTTAGCAATATAACAGCATTTAGATCCCCCGCTGTCTTCTTTACGTGCTCAGCTCTCTCTTTCAATTTTTCCGGTATTTTTTCACCGGTCAAAATTGCATATTCACCTATATGAGGTGTTAAAACGGCGGGAGTTTCAAGTTTATGCTTGAAGCTGGCAAATGCTTTTAATCCATCTGCGTCCAGCAATATTGGAACTCTCCGCTCCTCAGCAATCTTAATTATTTCGCCTACGGCCTCCTGTGTTTCTCTATGAAGACCTAGGCCTGGACCTATAACGGCCGCTGTTGCCCTATCCATATAACTTCTTATTATCGACATATTCCGAACACTTAAGTGGTCACCCTCAAGCTTAAGTGTTATTAAATCGGGGGATATGGATGAGATCGCGTATGCAGTCTCATAAGGTGCAGCAATATAAACTAAGTCTACTCCAGCTCTTAATGCCGCTAAGGCTGTTAATGTGGGTGCTCCACTAAAGGTTTCACTGCCACCGATCACGATTAATCTGCCAAAGTCACCTTTATGGGCTTCTGGAGACCTGGGCTTTATAACTGTCTTGACATCTCCCGGGCCAACGAATCTTTCAATTTCATTTGGGATTCCGATATTTCTTACTATTAGTTCGCCAACATATTCTTTGGCTCTCAGTAGTCCAGGCTTAGGTTTGTGGAATGTAACTGTTAAATGAGCGCTCACCGCCTCGCCTAAAACAGCGCCAGTATCCGAATTAATACCACTTGGAACGTCGACGGCTATACGAAATGCATTCAACTCATTAATTTTCTTTATCAGCTGCGCGATTGGAGGCCTAGGAGGAGTTTTCAATCCTATCCCGAGTAAAGCGTCAATTACAACTTCAGCTTCAACATCTGGAATAAGTGATGAATCATAAACTTCATGGATGGTTAACGATTCACGTAATGAGCTTAGAACTTCCCAATTTTTCCTAGCCATCTCATTGCTTATCTCAGATGGTTTACCAGCGAGTATAACACTAACTTGAAAACCCAAGCAAACTAGATGCCTAGCCGCAACAAAACCATCTCCGCCGTTTCCGCCAAGACCGCAGAAAACCGCAACCTTTGTCCCTTGAGGCTTAAAGCGTGAAGCAACCTCTTCGGCTACGCTTCGCCCCGCGTTCTCCATTAACTGGAGCCTAGATATACCAAAATATTCGGCGTTCACATCTAGAGCGCTCATCTCTCTACTCGTTATGATTTGATCAACCATCTTATCCACCAAGCCTTTTTCAAACAAAAATTTAAGAAGATTTTTAAGCATTTAAATTATATTAATTAATAGAGGGGTGAAATATGCCAATAGCGTTCGTTTTAATAAATGCTGAGATAGGTTCCGAAGGAGAGGTTTTAAATGAACTCAAGAAGGTTGAGGGTGTTGAGGAAGCATACAGCGTCTACGGAGTTTACGATATAGTTGCAAAGGTAAGAGCCGAATCTATGGAGAAACTTAAGGATATTGTCACGTGGAGAATACGCAGGCTAAATAAGGTTAGGTCAACATTAACGATGATAGTTATCGAAGAGATGAAAAAAGAATAGACTTTAACCAATAGAGACAGGACATGCTGAAAAAGCGATACAATCTTATAAAAGTAAACTCCTTCAAGAAGTACGTTTATTCCTCTCATGCGTTATTTTTCTCTTTTATTTTAAAGAATACTCTAATGTAGATAGTTTTAAATGTGAAATAGGTTCAAGCAAGTTGAGCGCGATTAATTCAATCGGATTAGTTGGTATTCGCCGTCAGTTTAACTCTGATCTATCATCAATTCAATTAAATGCCTTCTCTTCATCCGGCAACAAAATAATTGGTTAAAAACAAATATTAATATTATCTTTCTCCTATCTCTTAAGCGCAGCAAACCTCTGAGTGGCGTCTGTGATAGTCCAAGCAGCAGGTGTTGAAAATTATGTACTGGCCATCAACATCTTTACTTACTCTTCTAACATCATTTTCAGTATACATAAAAGTGAAAGAAAATACTTGAAAAGAAAAATAGATAGTTTGAAGGACTATTTTCTCAGGTAAGGTTTATAATTAACGATTCAGAGCGTCTCTAAAATGAATCTACATATAGGATTTGATGACACGGATTCAACAAAGATGGGATGCACAACTTATATTGCAGCTTTAATAATCGAGAAGATGCATAAGATGGGTGTTCAGTTTATTGATTATCCAAATTTGATTAGATTAAATCCCAATATTCCATGGAAAACTCGCGGGAACGGAGCATTATGTTTAAGGGTTAAATTTGAAGATACTTTATATGAAGACCTTAAGGAGATTGTTGTCGAGACTATCGAAGAGAACGCTGATTTTAGTCATAAAGGAACAGATCCGGGCGTTGTTTTTCTCAAAGGAGATGTACCTAGTGAAATTGAGAGATTTGCCAAAGAAGCTATTCAGGGAATTGTAAAAATGAGGGATGCTTTAAAATTAATTAAGAGGTTTAAGGCCGAGGCTATTGGCTATAAAATGAGACGCGGAATAATCGGAGGTTTAGCCGCTATTGGGGAAACTTTAACAGGTGATCACACTTTTGAGTTAATAGCCTATAGGAAGCGAGAATATTGGGGAACCTCGAGAAGGATTGATGAATCGTCTGTTATGGAAATGGATAGAAAGATGGGGAATCTAACATTTAATAATGTTGATCGTGAAACTGGAAGAATATTGATAACGCCTAGGGGCCCGGATCCAATACTCTATGGGATTAGGGGTGAAAGTCCTGAAGCAGTTAGACTTGCACATGAAATGATCCGCTCGCGTGAACCAATAGAACGCTGGGTTATTTTTAGAACAAACCATGGAACCGATGCCCATCTTAGGAGAGTTTCATCAATAAGAGATGTAAAACCATACAATCCGGTTATTGTTCAAGGCATAGTTGTAGGCACTCCCAAGATTATTCGAGGCGGGCACGTAATAATCCAAATTCGGGATGAGACAGGCATTATAGATTGCGCAGTTTACGAGCAAAGCGGTAATCTGCGCGAAGTCGCTAGGTTGCTTATTGAAGGAGACTTAATAGATGTTTATGGTGGTGTACGCCCGCGGTCAAGAAAGAATCCAAAAACAATAAATGTTGAGAAAATTAAAGTACTCGACTTATCTGAGAAGATAGTCCTCCAAAATCCAACATGCCCGGTTTGCGGCAAGAGAATGAAGTCTATGGGTAGAGGCAAGGGATTCGAATGCTATAAATGTGGCTTTCACGGCTCAAACCTTACCAAAAATGTGATCAAGGTTGAAAGACCATTAAAGCCAGGATTATATATTGCACCGCCAAGATCTGAAAGACACTTGACTAAGCCGTTAACTAGGTATGGCCTGGAGAAAATTAGCGCAATGCAGCCGTTTAATGAAGTAATCCCGTATAGTTTCTTCTCAAACTTCAATTAAATAAAGTATTTGAAAATCTTTAATTGCAACAACCTTATATTGATCGATGAGAGTAAGGGATTGAATTCGGAAATTTAATGGTGATGGTGAGATATGAGTGAAGAAGCCAAGCTTCCGCCAGCAGTTCAAGAAAGACTCCTAAGATTACAGCAGCTGCAAGAAACTCTTCAAACCGTTTTAGCGCAAAAGCAGCAACTCGACTTAGAGCTTCTTGAAATCGATAGAGCGCTAAGTGAGCTTGAGAAAACACCAGAGGATGCTGTGATATACAAGTCGATTGGCTCACTACTCATCAGAACAGAAAAGGTTAAGGTTGCAAGTGAACTTAATGAGAGAAAGGAACTTGCCAGCATGAGGGTTTCCGTACTCACAAAGCAAGAGGAGAGACTTAGAAGCCAAATAAAAGAACTCCAAGAAAAACTCCAGAAGGATCTGCGGCCACTATCGCCAGCATAATTTAAGCGCATACATTTGGGGGTGTCCCTTGAGCGAGAGGCCACTATCCTCTCTATCCTACGAGGAACTAATGAAGATTTGCGAAATAGCCGAGGAAGCTGCAAGAAAATACATCACGTCCAAGGTTCCTAAAGAGCACATATCTGATCTATCAATATCAATTGAACTAGAAAGTGAAGAGACCCTAAGCATTAATGTTGATGTCGAGGTGAGACTCTCATCACTCTATAAAGATATAAATGTAAAGGAGATTGCTGAGAGTTCGGTGAAAGCTGCTTTTGACGCCGTTGAAAAACATTTGAATAAAATTCGACTTAAAAGATATTGAGATGAAGGCTGAAATAGATGAACAATATTTTCTATAAAATATTAGATACTCTTGATAAAAAGGGAGCAAAAATCGCACTCATATTATGCCACCAGAATGCCGATCCGGATGCTGTATGTTCATCATACGCTTTTTCTAAACTATTAAAGTATTTCAAACCGGAAATTGCGATCGAGATTGCATCGCCGGAGAGCGTTAGCAAGATATCAAAGACTATTTTAGAGCGCTTCTCAATAACCGTGATAAATGATAAGCCCAGATTTAATGAAGTCGATATAATATTTATGCTTGACACGAATACCATGCAGCAATTGGGTGAGTGGGGCGAGCAGGTGAGTAAGTCTTCTAAGCCTATAATTGTAATTGATCACCATGCACCCCACCCTGAAACTGAGAAGATAGCATCTTTATGCGTATACCGTGAAGATGTTTCATCAACATGCGAGATTGTTTACTTCCTTTTTAAGGAAGTTGGCATTAAGCCCACAAAAGATGTTGCTGAAGCCATATTTTTAGGTACGGCATTTGATACTAAACATTTCACTCTAGCTAGATCCCCAACATTTAAAGTAATTGCGGATCTCGTAGATCTGGGCGTGGACGCCCAAGAAGTATTGCAACTACTAACGGCGCCAATGGATCTTTCAGAGCGCATAGCCCGTCTTAAGGCGTGTAGAAGAATGAAATTAGTAAGGATACATGGCTGGCTTGTCGCTCTCTCACACGTTGGATCATTTCAGGCTTCAGCCGCAAGAACCCTTATTGATGTCGGAGCGGATCTAGCAATTGTCGGCTCACAGGAGAAGAATAAAATATCTATTAGCATAAGATCCAGCCACGAATTTTACTGCAAGACTGGAGTACATTTAGGTAAAGATCTAGCGAATCCACTTGGCGAGCTTCTTAATGGAATGGGCGGCGGTCACTCAACATCAGCTGGCGTTAACGGGGTTGGAGACTTGGAGATGGCGTTTAAGCATGCGGCGAAAATTCTTAAAGAGAAACTCAAAAGCTGTCCACGCTAGTAGCACATTGCTATTTGGTGTTTATCGCTCCCGCTTGAAGTCTAGAGAGTTTATCCAGTTAAGCGTCTTTCTTATAACTTCCAAAGTATGCTCTTTTTTAGAGAACGTGTGATCTCCGCCCTTAACTATGTAGATCTCGTTTTTCTCGTTTAGATCCTTTATCACTTCATAGCCTTTTAAGGCTTCTTCCACTGGTATAAGCTCGTCTTTATCGCCGTGTATGATCAGAGTTGGCACCTTAATGTCTCTCATAACTTTAAGGGGAACTTTATAGTCAACTGTATCGAAGAACGCCTTCTTTAGATACCAGCCGGCTGAAACTTCAATTGATTCGCCAGAATTAAGTTTCTCCAAAATTTCTCTATTCATGAATTGAAGGAATCTTTCTTTGAGGGGACCTAAGGCTGGTGAGTACAAAACTGCAAACTTAACCCTTCTATCGCTTGAGGCGAGTATAGCTGCAACCCTGCCACCCATACTTAAGCCTATGACGCCCACTCTCTCCTTATCTATATTCCTTTGTTTTAGGAGAAACGTTAAAGCTCTTTCTGCGTCACTTACTTCTCCGGGCAATGTCATATCCTCAAAGTCGCCGTCGCTGTCTCCAGAACCTCTGAAATCAAAACGAAGCACGATAAAGCCTGAATTGGACAAGCTTCTTGCGACATTAACAAAAAGCCTGTGTGCTTCGCTTTTGTTACCAGTGAAACCGTGGAACATAACTATTCCAGGAAGTTTCTCACCCGGCCTAATATTGTCTGGTGAGTGAAGAATCCCAATTATTTGTTGACCTTCATTCCAGAATACTACTGGCCTAATCAACTCAGACACCTCTCTTAAGCCTTTACCATAAACTTCTAATAAAACTTTTCATATTCGGAGATTTCAAACACAAAAATTTAACTTACTTTAATGAGAAATCGGTTGGAATGAGATCAATTGGATAAGCTTTTATACCAAGCTTTTTTTCAATATACCTCGCTAAAACATTATTGAATCTTCCACCGTGATATGTTAGAACAATCTTTGGATTGCAATCGCTAACGAAATCCATTAAATTTGGAAAATCCGCGTGATCACTTAAAGGAAAAGACTTGCGCCTAAATTTTAGGGCCCATCCTGAAACCAGAGCTGAGACATAATCTGAGCTGAAGGATAAATCTAAATGTTTAGGTACAACGATCACAGCGTTTCGATTAGAGATTAACTCATTGGCGCCTTCAGTTCTTATGTCAACAAACTCCATTCTATGTCCGTAATATTCATATATTTTATTAATCCTTGAAACTCTCCAATGCGAAACTACAGGTAAATTTGTGTTTTCATTAAAGATCCGTATTACCTCCTGCGCATTGCCAAGCGGATCCGTCTGAAAAACAGGAATCTTATCCTCACCTAAAATCTTATTTGCCCAATCTATCATACTTTTAGCAATAAAGTCATCTGAAGGAAATACGAAATCTGGGGAGCCGAATGTTGACTCAATTACAAGAACATCACATTGAACTCTCTCAGCTGGCTTAACAGTCCTCGCATTCTTTGTGTTTAAGTCTCCCGTAAATAGAACTGTTCCATCTGGTGTAGTTATTTCAAACTCATAAGATCCTAAAACATGACCTGACGGATGCGCTATCACCTCAATGTTATCTATCACTGTTTTCTCCTTCATCGCTAAATGATGCCACCGATTTACTTGAACCCCGTCCAGAGTCACGAGCTTCATGGTTTCTTCGGATGAAAACTTTGGTATGTAATTAACTTTGAAGGCGTGCGAGTGGTCGACATGCGCATGCGTTATGAATGTGGCTCTATAATTTAGGCTCCTAGACTGCGGGTCTAGGATAATTTTTGTTCCCTCGTGTTCTATTGATACACCGTTCTCCCACTTTATCCTCAAGGTAAACAACCATAAGCCTATGATTACTAGTGCCTAAAAAGATTTTACTCGATTTTGAATATAAACAATTCTAATTATTCAAACATTTAGCTTAATAGCCACGTTATTTTTAAGTATAACCCTAAAAATGAGAGTACTTAGGGTGCAACTTGACTTTGCCAATAATTGAGACTAGAAACCTAACATATACATATCCATTCGCTGAGAAACCCGCCTTCGAAGATGTGAACCTCAAAATAGAGAGGGGAGAGTTTGTACTTTTAACTGGACCAAGTGGTTGTGGAAAGACAACACTGTGCAGATGCTTTAACGGGCTTATACCTCACTTTTACGGCGGCAAACTTGAGGGTGAGATTATCGTTGCTGGCTTAAAGACAACTGAGCATGCTATTTTCGAAATAGCGCAGCATGTTGGCCTCGTCTTTCAGAACCCAGAGAACCAGCTCTTCGCTTTAACAGTTGAGAAAGATGTTGCGTTTGGGTTAGAAAACCTTGGGCTTAATAGAGAGGAGATTCGTAGAAGAGTTGATTGGGCGCTAAAGGTTACTGGCATATATGAATTAAGAGATAGAGCGCCCTTTGAACTCTCGGGGGGGCAGCAGCAGCGTGTTGCAATAGCTTCCGTACTTGCGATGCAACCTGAAGTTATTATCTTGGATGAGCCAACTTCATTTCTTGACCCACTAAGTGCGAAAAGCATCTTGGAAATCATATATCAACTGAATAGAGAATTGGGCATAACTGTAATTCTTGTTGAGCATAGACTTGATCTGACAGCCAGATACGCCAATCGGGTGATTGTTATGAGGGAGGGGAGAATTATTTTAGACAATGAGCCTAGAAGAGTCTTTCTTGAAGAAGAAGTAAGGCTTAGTGGTGTGGGGATACCAAAAGTTGTTAGGTTGTATCTTTTACTAAAGAGAGATGGAGTCGACCTTGGCATAGTTCCATTAAGCCCTGAGGAAACCTTTAAATCAGTAGTGGAGGCGCTCGCGCTTGATAGAAGCTGAAGATATCTATTTCACCTATCCTAACGGCGTTGAGGCCCTTAAAGGAGTTTCGGTAAAGATTATGGATGGGGAATTCATTGCAATAATGGGGCAGAATGGTGCCGGTAAGACGACGCTAGTTAAACATTTTAATGGCTTATTTAAGCCAACTAGGGGAAAAGTTCTCGTCGATGGGATCGATACAAGAAAAGTGAGTGTTGCAACACTTGCTAGAAAAGTTGGCTTCGTTTTCCAGAATCCGGACCATCAGCTATTTAGCGAAACCGT
This sequence comes from Bathyarchaeia archaeon, assembly GCA_038859955.1. Taxonomy (GTDB): domain Archaea; phylum Thermoproteota; class Bathyarchaeia; order Bathyarchaeales; family DTEX01; genus DTEX01. Next base: position 48,050 of record JAWCEH010000001.1, read on the forward strand.
TGAGGATGAAATCTCATTTGCGCTAAAGAACTTCGGATTTGATGATAAAATTATTCAAGAGAGAGTTAATTGGGCGCTAAATCTTCTAGACTTAACACACTACCGGAAAGCGTCGCCCTTCATGCTTAGTGGCGGGGAGAGAAAAAGAGTAGCATTAGCCTCAGTTTTGGCGTGGGATCCTAAAATACTTATTCTTGACGAACCAACTATAGGTCAAGACAGTTATCAGAAGGAAAGACTTCGACAATTCATAATTCAAATGAACCAGCAAGGCAAAACTGTAATAATAGTAACCCATGACATCGAGTTTGTTGTTGAGTGCGAACCTAGAGTAGTCCTAATGGCTAATGGTAAAATAATCGCTGATGGCGAAGCAAGAGAAATATTGACTGATCCTGAGCTGATTAATAAATCATCACTGATACTCCCAGAAATAGCCCAGGTCTTCATTAGACTAAATGATTTCGGTTTTCCAAGAAATGTTATAAGCGTTTACGAGGCTGAGCGGTTAATTCTTGAAAGGCTTAGTGGTGGATTTAAGAGATGAGCCTATTTGATGGCTTAAGGTTTAGGAACATTTCATCACCAATACATAAGATTGACCCTAGAGCCAAGTTTATCTATGTATGTGTTCTATTTATTATAGCGGTTTTGTTTAATCAATTAATACCGCTTCTAGTAATATTCTTCTTACAGATACCGCTCGTAATAATCGCTAAGGTTAGAAGGGAGTGGTTTCACTTAATTAGGGGCTCAATATTCTTTGCAATGCTAATCTTCATAATGAATGTTATTTCATTATACTTTTATGGCAGCTATCCATCGCTTGCATCCATAATAGAACATTCTTTAGCAATGACCGTACGGTTCATAGTTTTAGTTGAATCATTCTCTATATTCTTTCTAACGACATCTCCCGACATGCTTGGATTATCTCTGGAGCAGATTGGTATCCCGTATGAACTGTGTTTTGCATTTACAACAGCAATAAGATTTGTTCCAGTTTTAGCTGAAGAAGCACAGACAATAATAGATGCGCAGAGAGCACGCGGACTAGAACTTGAAGGCGGAAACTTCATGAGGAGAATAAGAAATTATATACCTATCCTGATTCCTCTGATCGTTAATGCTATAAGGAGAAGCCTAGAGCTGGCTGAAGCTATGGAGTCTAGGGCTTGGGGTGCTTCAAAGAAACGCACAAATATACACGTGTTAAAGATGGGAAAAAGAGACTACTCATTCATTCTAATCTCAATGATTATGCTCGCAGTGTCCATCTACGTTTGGCTATTCATCAAAATACCATCCATAACACAAATCTTATGAGATTAAAGATGATTTTAAAAAATAAAATCGCATCTTTACCTTAATTTTAAAATTTTCGCTATATTCGCGTTCGAATCGATTTTTGGAACTATTTTTCCACTTCTAGAGGTTAATAGAGTTGTTACTCCTGGACCATGCCCTGAAATAACACAGTTTGAGTGAACTACTATACCGATTGTTATCGAGCCTTTTAGATATATACGGCCATATGAGCTATCGGCATCTAAAATCGCCACTAGGTCGCCCAACCTTAAATCGCCTAGCCCATACTCTCTAACTATTGATTCATCGAAGAGTTGAATGTCATAATCTCCGGAATATGTTTGGTCAGCACCTAGCCCAGAACCCATAATAGACGCTGGAATTATATGGGTTACTGGAACCTCAATCTTATCATCAACGGGTTTCATCTGGATTGCCTCAAGAAAGTGTGGATCAACATTCATGACTTTAATCTCGGGGTAATCAATTAATTCCAAGCCAACGCCAAAGGCTTTTATGAGAATTTTGTCTCCAATTAGCATTTTATCCAAGATTTCAGGTGGAAAGTCAACGAGAACATGCTCTATCCCTCCGTGCTTTCCGGTTACAATGCCCTTAGCACCCTTAGCATCTCCTGAGACAACGATGGCCTCATTTCCTACGCACGCCAGGATGTTTAATGCCATGTTAGCGTCATCACTCTCTCTATTCCTAACGCTTACCCCAGGTTCAACATGATCGGCAGCCCAGCCAGTAGCTAAATCACCTACTCGAATATTGTAGGTTATTCCGCCAACTCCAGGGAGAACAAGCGGTTTACCCTCGGAGGAAATTCTATATGGAGACCTACGGAAAACTGGGCTTGAAACCTCGCCCATTACAGATATTTTAACAAGCCTATCAACATTGGTTCTAAACATACCAAAACATCCTCAACAAGAAATTTAAGCCTAAAATAATGATTTATCTTTTATGTAAAGATTTGGATTTCCCTTCAGTTGTCCATGTATAGAGATAGCGGTTTTATGCTACCTCAACGTTTCTTGTGGCCACAACATTAACTCCTAAACCAAGAAGATCCGTAATCACAGCGTCACCCACTTTAATTGGAGCTTTAACTACTACCTTTGAGAGAAACTTCATCGCTTCAGGTATCAGGTTTTTAGGTATCGGTTCGGAGGACTTAACTGATACAACCGGTAAGTTGCCACCCACAACTTTAATAACCGTTATTAATGTACGTTTTGGGTCTATTTCATTCTGGGCGTAAATTACTCCTCTAGAACATCTATTACCCTCAATCGAAGTTATTTTGCCCCCTTCGAGTAGCACCTTAAGTTTACATCCCAATGGACATATGATGCATGTGAACTCTAGTATTAGAGTACTCCCTCTTACTGGCTTCATATCTTACACCTTTATAATATTAACTGTTAATTTTTCGCCACATATTTTAAGGAAATCTCTAGACGGTATCTTTAATCTGAGCATTTCTGGTGGTCTAACGATCGGTAGCTTAAAAGAACGATCGATTTCATCAAATCGTATTAAAACGTCTTCCTCTGGTTTACTAACTCGTCCATAAAATATGACATCCTGGAGGCCGCTTACCATCTGAGGGACTATAAGCCTTACATTTCGCCCTCTAATAACACGTTTATATTCAGCTTTTGGAAATGCCCCTCCGAGTATCAGTTTAGCTGCAGATTCGGCGGCCCGCTCGCCTTGCTCGGCAGCATAATCCACAAGATCATTTACGACAAGAACATTACCAGCGGCGAAGACGCCTGGAATACTTGTTTCAAGCCAATCATTCACCACTGGACCCCCAGTAGCTTCATCAATTAGTGCACCAGCCTTAGCGAGAAGTTCACTTCTTGGTTTTAGGCCAACAGCAAATACTACTGTATCGCATTCCATTTCAAAATCCGTCCCTTCAATCGGCTTGAGCTTCTCATCCACCTTGACAAGTTTAATAGACTCAACTCTTCTCGAGCCTTTAATCTCAACTACGGAATGACTTAGATAAAGCGGTATGCCGAAATCTTCTAAGCATTGAATGATATTTCGCGTTAAGCCCCCTGGATAGGGCATTATTTCAATAACCGCTTTAACTTTGGCTCCCTCTAGAGCGAACCTTCTAGCCATAATCAGTCCTACGTCGCCTGAGCCGACAATAACTATTTCTTTACCCGGTAAAACTCCGTAAAGATCCATGAGTGTTTGAGCTTCGCCGGCGGTATATACGCCGGCGGGCCTTTCGCCCAATATGCCAACCTCAAACCGGTTTCTTTCTCTACATCCGGCCGCATATATAACTGCCTTTGATTCTATTCTGAAGGCTTCGCCATTTCTATATCCAATGACCTCCTTCAAGCCGTTAGATTTAATATTGAGGTGAGCAGCGTATGCTCCGCATAGAACCCTGATATAGGTTTTTTCCAACTTATTTATCAACTTAGCCGCGAATTCTGGTCCAGTTAAATCCTCTTTAAAATAATGTAACCCAAATCCGGTGTGTATGCATTGTGGTAAGATACCGCCTAAAATCTCTGATTCATTTAGAAGAATAATTCTTTCAATATCAAGACTCCATGCTTTAATTGCAGCGGCGAGTCCAGCTGGTCCGCCACCTATAATTGCTAGGTCATACTTAGTGTATTCTTCACTCAAACTTCTCCGCCACCAAAAGGGTTTTCACATCGCCTATACCTATTTCTGTACCTGGACCTTTAATAGAAACCTTCCAGAGAGGTATGCCAAGTTCCCTAGAGAGTATGAGAGCAATTTTATACATGCAAGATGAACCTTGACATACGCCCATACAAGCTCTAGTTCTGAATTTTACGCCATCTACAGTTGTTGCTCCCCTCTTAATCGCCTCGATAACCTCCATTTCCGACACCATTTCGTCCACGCATATTATTCGCCCATACCTCGGTTCCCTTCTTACAAGCCTGCTTCTCTCATCAAGCGTTAATTCAGAAAATCTTGTTATACGTTTTCTACGAGGCTTCCAGTCTTTTTTGGGCTTGAAATCGATGTCGGTGGCTGATTTAAGTATTTCAAGAACCTCGTAAGCTATCGCAGGAGCGGAGGTTAAGCCTGGTGAGCGCATGCCAGCAGCGTCAATAAAACCATAGACTTCCTCATACCATTTTACTATGAAATCTCCCCCGGTTGGCTCAGGCCTTGATCCAGCGAAGAACCTTATAATCCTATTTCTAGGCGGAAGTCTATCCACAAGTTTCGAGGCTGCAGTCCAAATATATTCTAGGCCTTCACGCGTATTACTTTTGTCATTTCTTTGTTCTTCTGGCAGGTCTTGCGCATTAGGACCAATCATTAGATTTCCATCAGTGGTTGTCGTTACCACAACGCCCTTTGATGAAGGTGTAGGAGTGGGAAACAGTATTCTTAAAACTTTTGGCTCGGCATCTCTGTCAAAAACCATATACTCCCCTTTCCTCGGTTTTATACGATACCCTCCCAGACCTGCCATTTCTGCTATTTTGTCAGCGTAGAGCCCGGCGGCGTTAACAACCCAGTCAACCTCTAAAGAGCCTTTCGTGGTTTCTAAACCCGAGACGCATCCATTCTCAACTTTTATTCCTTTAATCTCAGTTAACAAATATAACTTAACACCATTTGCAATGCTATTCTCCACTAAAGCGGTGACAGCATCCCATGGTGATGTTTGGCCAGCGGTAGGAGCCCAGAGAGCCGCTACAGCATCTCTAGAAACATTTGGTTCCATAGATCTGATCTCCTTAGACTCAATAACTCTTAATCCTCTGACGCCATTTCGAACACCCCGATCATGTAGCTCTTCAACGACTTTCTCCTCTTCATCATTGAAAGCTAGAACTAGAGAACCGCACCATTTAACAGGTATATCAAGTTCCTTAGTCCACTTGCGCCATATCTTATTCCCTTTGACACAGAACTTAGCTCTCAATGGATATAGTTCGGGTTCATCATCATAGCCAGCGTGAATTATACCAGTATTGGCCTTACTAACGCCCCATCCAACATCAGCCTCTTTCTCCAGCAAGTAAACTTCAAAATCTTCAAACATCGAGAGAACTCTAGATACGCTTGCACCAACGACTCCTGCACCTATTATAGCTATTCGTATCGGCCTACTCATGCTGAATATCTCCTATTCTAAGCCGGTCTCCTTGAGGATCTTAGCCCAGCTGAGGGATCTCTCCACAGCCTTTTTCCATACTTTATATAATTTTTCTCTTTCAGCCTCGCTCATCACGGGCTCAAAAATCCTTTCAGCTTTCCACATGGAAGATATTTCCGATAAGCTGCTCCAGTAATCAACGGCTAAACCAGCTAAATAAGCCGTTCCCAAGCTCGTGGTCTCAAGAATCTGTGGTCTAACAACCTTAAGACCTAATATGTCTGCTTGAATCTGCATTAGAAAATCATTCTTTGAGGCGCCTCCATCTACCCTCAATTCGTTAATCCTTAAGCCAGCATCTCCCTTCATAATCTCTAGAACGTCGCGCGTCAAATAACCTATTGCCTCAAGTGTTGCTCTAACAAGATGAGCTCTACCTGTGCCCCTAGTCAAACCTATAATTAAGCCCCTTGCATATTGATCCCAATATGGTGCTCCAAGCCCAACGAATGCTGGCACAAAGAATACACCCTCGCTACTCTTTACAGAGGATGCTAGAGTCTCGGTTTCAGAGAGATCGTCAATTAGCTCTAGCGACTCTTTAAGCCATTGTATGGCGGCTCCAGATATAAATATGCTACCCTCTAAAGCGTATGTAACATTATTTTCTATTCCCCAAGCTATCGTCGTCAACAATCTCTTCGATTCATAAGGCTTGCAACCAGTATTCATAAGTAGAAAACTTCCAGTTCCATATGTGCACTTAACCATCCCCTTATCGAAGGCTGCTTGCCCAAATAAGGCTGCCTGCTGATCTCCCACATCCCCAGAGACGGGCACGCTGACGCCAAGGATATTTGGATCCGTGTAACCGTAAATATAACTTGATGGTAAAGGCTCGGGTAGTATGCTCTCAGGCACATCTAAAATTTCGAGCAGCTCATAATCCCAATCTAACCTGTTAATGTTAAACATCATTGTTCTTGAGGCATTGCTATAATCTATGACATGCCTCTTTCCACCAGTAAGCCTCCATATTAAGAAAGAGTCAACTGTGCCAAATAGAATTTCACCTTTTGAGGCTTTATCTCGTAGTCCCGGAACATTATCTAGAAGCCACTTAATTTTTGGTCCGGAGAAATATGAATCTGGAACTAGACCAGTCTTAGCTTTAAATAAACTCTCATAAAACCCTCTTAGCCTCTCAACCATATCCGCTGTTCTTCGACACTGCCATACTATAGCGTTATAGACGGGGTTACCAGTCCGTTTATCCCAGAGAATAGCTGTTTCTCTCTGGTTCGTCACACCGACGGCCGCAATTTTACTTGGCTCTATGCGAGCTGCCTTTATTGCATCAATAATAGCCCTCGTCTGCGCATTCCATATCTCATCTGGGTTATGCTCAACCCATCCTGGATGTGGATATATTTGTGAAAAACCATACTGGCCTAAACCAAGAACCTTAGATTCCCTATCAAAGATTATAGCCCTTGCACTTGTAGTTCCCTCATCTAAAGCTAGAACATAAAAATCTCCGCTCGACATTGCTAAATCCACCCAATGATCTATTTGGTGGAATCATTGAACTTTTATGTTTATTGCTATCTACTTCTGAAGGAGATTCTTTAATTCAACTTGATAGCGTTGCCTTTACATTTTCTCTGGAAAATTTGATGGAGAAAGATGCGACACATCTATAACATGCTGAAAATATAGAGGGTTGGAAGTTTAAGATCGCCTCATTTTCTCCACATACTGGATGATTCCACGTTTACCATTTATAAGCCATTCTGGGTCTCGAATTTGAATCTCTTCCGCTTGGCCTTCCTTGAGCCCCACAATTATTTCTCCCTTTAAAGTCCGTAGAATAAGAAGGGAGGTTGGAAAATAATAAATTATTTTAGTTATCGGAGTAGTGTAAGGCCAATGCCTATCCTCGAGTAATCGTCTGTAGTTGACATCGCCCTTAAGTATAACAATGTCCATGTGGGAAAGCTCATCTTGCAGGTTTTTCGGCATCTGGGAAAAATGGTAAGGTGATGCCCAAAACCAGTCGTCTGAGAGTTTAATGGTTCCATTAATCAATCCTTCGCAAATACGTCTTCCCAAATGGCTTAAACTTTGGCTTGGAGATTCAATAAATGCTTTGATGGTTTTATAGAAATCCTGCGGCATAGCATCTGAAACAAAAAATGGGTAAGGCTTAAGAAAGAAGGTTATCTTATCCGCCCATCTATTTCTCAATATGAAATCAGCTAATATAATGTCAAAACCTAATTCTGCTCCAACATTATCATTTATGAAAGCAATATGCGATAGGGAGCTGCCCATGAAAACGTCTATAACCCTTGAGAAATCATTGATTAAAAGGTTCTCCCTCTCGATCATTGCTTGTTTCCTTCTAACTTCATCAGGAACTGTTAAGTTACTTAAATCAATCCGGTTACCCCAGAGACTGGCATGCAAAAGATTCTCAAAACATAATTCAAAGTCATCAATTTTGTCTATGCTTTCAAACGCAACACTTAAAAGAGGAATACTTTCAGCGATTTGTTTTTCCTTTGATACGCGAAATGGATCCAAACCTTTTAACGGCCCAGGTTTAAAATACCCGACGATTTCAAGTAAGCGACGATAAAAGTAGGATTCCGCAAAATACCAAGGGAGCTCCAGCCACGTTCTATCTTTAAATGCCATCCAAAATGTGTTCCATTCTTTCACATCCGGTGCTTCTTCGATTAGAGGTTGAATTCTTCCACCTAAAATTTCTTTTTTGAAATTAATTAACATCGATATAATGTGCTTAGGATAATTATTTTCAGCAATAACAGATTCTATAATTTTTGGTTTTCGATGCAATATTGTTTTCTGGGCGAAGGAACCAGGCTCCGAAGTCATTAGAAAGTCTGGTTTTTCCTCAATGATTTACTTTCACACTCCACTATAACTCTCTTTTTACTCCTATTCTAGTGAATGAATTACAAATTAATAATTTACTTAAGTCTTTCTTAATCATAAAATGTAGCCTTTAACAACAATTAAGGAGATTAGCTTTCAGATAATTGCCTAAAAATGGATATTGAAGGATGGCGCCGGGGATGGGATTCGAACCCATGCGGCCCATAATGGGCCACAGGCTTTCTCGTCGCTCTACGGCTCAAGGCCTGCGCCTTAATCCACTCGGCCACCCCGGCGCGCGTATTGCTTGATCTCCGGAGTTAAGTCCTATTTATTTTTGCTGGTTAAGTCAATAAAGATTTATGATTTTCCTTGGAAATATTCTTAACGTTAATTGCATGGGAAGATGGATTTAAGTTGAAGTGCCAGTATTGTGGTTCGAATGTTGATCTCCCCTTTAGGTGTCCATTCTGCGGCGGATACTTCTGTGCTGAACATAGGTTGCCGGAGTTTCATGCGTGTCAAGGTATTAAGAGAGGCCCATCTATATATGAGGAAATTGAAAGGCGGGATGAAGTTGTTAGATTGCCTTTTTACCGGAAGACGTTTTCTAGGTATTTTTCCCGTTTATCAAGTCGTACTGAAATTGCTCATTTAATTTTAGGTACAATAATGGTTATGTTGGTTGGTCTTTCTGTAGCAATTATTGAGGTACGCCTATCAAATCCTCTCTCAATATTGTTATTAACACTTACTTTTGCATCAGCGTTTATACCACATGAGCTTGGGCACAAGTTTACAGCTAAATATTATGGATTATGGGCTGAGTTTAGGTTATCGCTTATAGGTGTGATTATTACTTTTATCTCCATTTTTTCACCGATAATTAAGATTGTTTCACCGGGAGCAGTCTTAGTATCTGGTGAAGCCAGTAGAAAAACGATGGGCAGGGTGGCGCTTTCCGGACCTGTAATAAATATAGTGCTCTCTGCATTATTTTTTGTTTTAGGCTTTTCATACAATTCTTTAATACTTAGGATTATTTCTGTTTGGGGATCAATGGTTAATGCTTATGTATCTCTTTTTAATCTAATACCCTTTGGCATTTTAGATGGAGCAAAAATCTTCTGGTGGAATAAATATCTCTGGGCCCTAGTATTTCTCTTATCATTGATGATGGTTATAGTTATTTTAATAGTCTCGTGAAGTGTAGAAATACCAAGCCACACTAAATGATCCTGGTTACAAACAATATAATTACATTTAAATTAGTTCTATGCTTATGTAAACTTCCTCTGGAACCCTCATACGCATAATTCTACGCATAACACGGTCCTCGGCATCTATATCAATTAAACGCCTATGTATCCGCATCTCCCATCTGTCCCACGTCTTAGTTCCCTCCCCGCATGGGCTTTTCATTACTGGCACTTTAAGTCTTTTTGTTGGCAATGGAATTGGACCTGAAACCTTCACTCCAGCCTTCTCAGCTATAGCCTTAAGCTCACTACATATCTCATCAAGCTTTTTGGAGTCTGTACTCGTGAGCTTTATTCTAGCTCTTCCAACCAATCTTTCGGCCTCACTGGTTTTCCTTATTCTTCAGAACTACGCTATTTAAATTCTTTTCTCCTAGATTTGCAGGTTATTACAGGACTTAAATTAACCGTTGTCTTTGTAGATTTTTAGTTTGCCAGGAATATCTTCTTATTTTTGGATCTGGGTAACCACATGCTGCGCATCTCTTTTTTCTAACATGATATGCTCGACGACCGCATCTCCTGCATCTTATATGAACAGTTTTTCCCATTCTTTTCCCAAAGGATGGAGTACCTTTTGTCATTTATTTCACCTTGGAGGGGGGGAAATCATTATAACATTATCACCCCTAACTATAATTAAGCCGAGCTCTTTAACGTTTTCGGCGTCGGTTACGTCTTCAGCCTTCTCAAGGACTAAATTTAGATGCTGGTCGAATCCTTGAAGTCTCCCTCTTATACTCTTTCCACCCCTGAGTTTTATTAGCACAATCTTTCCAAGGCTTTCTTCAAGTATTTGAGTCGCCATTATTTCACAACCTTTAATTGATTGACTTCACACTTTCTAAGAGAAGATGCGAATTTATATGCGTTATGCTAATTTTATTGTATGAATAAAATTAAGCGGCAGTATCCACTTAAGGAAAGCGAGAAGAAAACTCTTTTCAAGAGATTATTTGAGAAGTTTAATAAAAGTCCTGAGCGGACTTTTGGTGTTAAACCTAAAATAGAAGTTGTTGAGTTTCATGAGAGAAAAGTTTTCATCGTTAACGGAAAACCGTTGTTAATTGAGGTTAAAGACGACCTTATACCAACATTATTATGTGAAGATTTGGTTCAGCAGCTTTCGAAGGTCATTGTTGATATGGGTGCAATTCCACATATATGTAATGGTGCTGACATAATGGCCCCTGGCATAGTTAAGATCGAGGGTGAATTTGAGGAGGGAGATTTAGTCGCGGTGTTAGATGAGAAGCATGGGAAGACAATTGCCATAGCTAAGGCCCTCTTAAACTCCAGGGATGCAAGAAAACTTAGGCATGGGAAGATTTTTGAGAATATACACCATGTTGGAGATCAAGTCTGGAGAATATCGAGAGAGATTTTGGGAAACGAAAGAGTTAAGACTTGAAAGGAACAATTCTAAGTTTGAGGCTTAATGCGTATTTAAGAGGGGACGCAAAGTGACCAATCCAGATTTAGGAAGATTAATCGAGAAGCTCATAAGCAAAAGAAGAGAGAAAGCTGAGGTGAAGACTGAAGAACAAAAGGGGGGAGAACAGATGCCTCCAACAAATATGTATCCTCCAGCTTCCAGCAAAATCTACCTTAGGGCGCTATCTCTACATTCACTTGATGATTTAGAGAAAATTAAAAGTGAAGTTAAATCCGGAAACATTTTGATAATTAAAGTTGAACCATTAGCTGAGAAAAGCATTGAAGATGTTAAACGTGCTATTAGCGAGCTAAGCGAATTCGTTGAGTCTATAGGCGGCGATATTGCTCGTTTAGGCGAAGAACGAATAGTTCTGACACCACCAAACGTCCAAATATGGAAGGAAAAATCTCCGACAACTACCAGCACGGTTCCTACGTAATCTTTGCTGCTTATTCATCGCAACCTTATTGTTTCAAGGATGTCTGGCGCTACAGCATTAACTTTATACTTTCTACGTAGGAAGTCGGCGAGAGACAAACATTTGCTTCTCTCACCGTGACATATAATTATGTTCTCTGGCTTCGGCGCTATTCTACGCAAATAATTTATTATCTGCCTTCTATCTGAATGCCCGGAGAAACCCTCAACAGTGTGAACTCTCAAGCCGACTTTTATAACTTTAATTTTTCCCTCCTGATCCACTATTGAAACTTCACGCGCACCTTTCTGTATTCTTCGACCTAGAGTCCCCTCAATTTGGTAGCTAACAAATATTAGTGAATTTCTTTCGTCATGGGCTAAATTCTGGAAGTAGTCTATTACTGGGCCTCCTTCAAGCATTCCTGCCGTAGCTAGTATTATGCATGGTTCCCCCTCAATTATTTCACTTCTGGCGCTTGGATGCTCAACTATGGTGAAATATTCAGATTCAAATGGGTTAATGCCCTCATTAATTATTTTGTTTCGAACTTCCCTTGAGAGATACTCTGGAAAGGCCATGTGTATAGCTGTAGATTCGGAGATCATCCCCTCAATGAATACTGGCGCTTCTTTAAGCTCGCCTCGTCTCATATACTCATCTATGACGAGCATTATCTCCTGTGCCCTGCCGACGGCTGGTACGGGAATTATCGCCTTTCCACCTTTATCAAGAGTTTCGTTTATCAGCGAAATAAGATTCTTTTCAGCGTCCGCTCTCGAGGGCATAAGATCAGTTGGGGCACTATATGTGCTCTCAGTTATAATAGTTTCAACTCTCGGGAACTCAGCAGCCGAAGCCTCTAAGAGCATTGTTCTACCATACTTAAAGTCTCCGGTGTATACAATATTGTGATATCCCTCACCCACGTGTAGGTGGATTATTGAAGATCCAAGTATGTGCCCAGCATTATGAAGAGTCAACCGTATATCTGGCGCTATATCGGTGACAATTCCGTAACGTAAAGGAATCGTATGCAATACAGCTTCGCGCACATCCTTCTGGTCGTATGGTAACGGAACGCCTTGCTTAGATAAAACGTCTAAATAGTCTAGTTGCAGTAGAGTCATGAGGCTGAGGTTTGGAACGGAACAGTAAACTGGGCCGTCATATCCGTACTTAAATAGGTACGGCAGAAGGCCGCAGTGATCTAGATGGGCGTGGCTTATAACCACGGCGTCCAGGGATTCGATGTCGAATTCTAATGCATCAAGTCTTGGAAAGGCGTCAAACGGTTTCGTTGAGCCCGGATTTATCCCGCAGTCTAAGAGGACTTGGCTTTCTCTTGTTTGGATGAGAATAGCAGAGCGGCCAACTTCTCTTGCGGCCCCAAGCATTGTTACTCTTACGTCGCCAATCTCATAAAGCAATGGCCTAAATATTCTTTCGCCAACATTACGAAGTATTCTTTCTCTTTCTTTACTGCTACTGTAAAGTGAATGTTGGATGTGCGTCATTATCTTCGATGGTTTAGGCGTGCTCCTTACAGCTCGTGGTCTCCATCTTGTTCTAAGAACTATTTCTTGAAGGGTTGAGCCGTTCTTCCCTATAACGAGCCCTGGTTTTTTAGCTTCTATTATCACTTCGCCTAAGGGTGGGTCGAAAACTATGTTTGTTATTTCGGCCTCCTTTGGCACCAATTCATTTATTACTTTTTCTGCTTCCTTCTCGGGAAGTCTCACAGATGGATCTGAGCGAGGAACTATTCTCTTTTTTATAATGTTGACAATGTTTGTAATTATGTGCTCTTGCTCTATTAGTATCTCTGGTTTTCTCGCATAGATAGCTAGCGCTGGACCCTCGAACTCTATTCGAGTTATCTCAGCTTCCTTAGGGATGTGCTCTATTATTATTTGTCTGATCTCGGTTTTATTCTTCTCATTTGATGGCAATTTGTCAAGTCTCCTTTCTTTTAGACGCATCGAAATTCCAAATCATTTAATTAAAACTTGTCACTAGCCTCAATAAACCAGTCCCGTTATCCGCCCTTTTCCACTGAAATACTCGTGGTTTAAGGGCGGCGTATATTCACATTAGAATTAATACGAACTTAGATTTAAATCGTTCGGATAAATTTGGCAGAATTATTAGAAACATTTTAATGCATTTAATTTTTATGTAAAACCTAGAAAATAGTTTTTCAAGAGCTGGTATCGTTGGTGTCAAGAATTCATCGTATGCAGTTGCCTAGAGAGATAATTGTTGGGAGAGGAAGTATAGAGATGGTAGGCTCAGTATGCAATGATCTAGGCTTTACTAGAAAAGCCCTAATAATTGCTGGAGAGAGCACTTTTGAAGTAGCGGGTCGAAGAGTTAAAGATATACTTGAGAGTGAGGGGTTAGAGGTCAGTGAGCATATAATAACATCTAATATACCTACAATTAGAGATGTAGAGTTGTCTGAAGAGAAAATAAAGGAACTGAGGCCTCAAGTCGTTTTTGGTGTAGGTGGAGGAGCGAAAATAGATATAGCAAAGCTCAGCTCAGCACGCCAAGGTGTTCCCTTCGTAAGTATTCCAACAACAGCATCTCATGATGGAATAGCAAGTCCCTTCGCCTCCTTAAAAGGGTTAAGTAAGCCTTATTCGATTTTAGCTCAGTCGCCAATCGCCGTGATTGCGGACACAGAAGTTATAATTAAAACACCATACCGTTTTATTGCAAGCGGCTGCGGAGATGTTATTGCAAAGTTCACTTCAACGCGCGACTGGAAGCTTGCTCACGAGAGAAGAAATGAGTATTATGCACAGTATACGGCAAGCATAGCTTTAATGAGCGCACAGCACATAGTTGAGCATTCGAATCTAATTAAGCCAAACTCGGAGGAGGGTTTAAGAGCGCTCCTAGAGTCCCTCGTTAGTTGCGGTATAGCAATGGGCATTGCTGGAAGCAGCAAACCATGCAGCGGTTCTGAGCATCTATTCAGCCATGCCCTCGACCTAATAGCACCTAAGCCAGCATTACATGGAGAGCAATGTGGAATTGGAGCAATAATGATGGCTTTGCTACATGGATTAGATTGGAATTCAATCAAGGAAACATTGCGAAAGGTTGGAGCCCCAGTCACAGCTAATGAAATAGGTATAGAACCAAGGTATATTATTGAAGCTTTAGTGAGAGCGCCTGAGATTCGCCCCGACCGGTATACAATTCTCAGCGAGAAACCATTAAATTATGAGCGCGCACGATCTTTAGCTAAGGAGACTGGAGTGATTAATTAAACGTATGAGTAAAACGGAAAAAAGAGAAAGGATTATAATCACTTTGCTAGGTGTCGGTCAGGCTAAGGTAGGTGAATCTTTCATTCATAAGGGATCCGGTTCGAAATGTAATGAATGTAAGTATTTTAATATTTGCGTTAAAAACTTGGAGAGCGGACGAGTATATAGAGTTATTAGTTTACGTGATAAAATTTTAAAATGCGAAATGTATGACATTGAGATGCGCGTCGTTGAGGTTGTTGAATCTGAAGTTTTAGCGGCAATAGATCCTAAGCAAGCGATTAAAAACGTTATATTAACTTTTCATCCGCAAAAATGCGATGAACATGGATGCGAGAACGCCGCTTTATGTTCTCCGGAACATTTGAAAGATAGTGATCGATGCGAGGTTATTGAAGTTTATGAGTCACTTAGATGCCCTAAGGGTTTGCAGTTTGTGAAGGTGCTGCTGAAGAGGGTGCCCCCTCCTTCTTGAAGACTTCAATGAATCGTACAATTCTCTTTTCTGGAAAGAACTTCTGTACGTCCAAAAATATTCCCCGCTTAATAATCTGCAATCCTTCGATGTAAAAAGCTTCCTCCGGTAGATTGATCGCGATACTATCATCCCCAATTTCTAGAGAGAACTTTTCAATATCTATTTGAGGAATTCTACGGTGGATTAAGGCTTTAATCTTATCCTCAAGGGTTTCAAGCTTCTTTTTGACTGTAATCTCATAGATTAGGGTTTTGCCAGCTAATGGTGGATTGAAATCCAGCTGAACCCTGCCAGCGCCTATTGCGCGAACCGTAGCGACTTTTCCCTCTACTTCAACCCTCATACCAACTCTTGGAGTTATACCTTGGGCAATAAACTTCCTTAAAGGATACATTTTTAATTTCTCGGGATCTCTGTTCCCAAAACCTTTTTCAGGTGGAATTTCTATCGTGGCCGTCTTATTTAGTTCTAGGTTCAGTAAGGCTTCGTCGAGAGCTTTCAGAACCCATCCCTCTCCAATAACGATGAGTTTAGGTTCATATATTCCACCCTCCTGATATATCCCCTCTCTTCTTGAAACATCCTCAAGCGTTGTATCGAAGACCTCACCAGTTTCGGCAACTTTAGCGACGTAATCTACCAGCACGAAGTCTCCTTTCTCTAATGCCAAGCAGACACCTCGGCAGAGAATTAGAAACCATCAATATAAACCTTCTTTATTAATGTTTGCTTTTTTGAATTTAATTGTGACGTATGTTAGATCCTTAAAGAACGAAATTCAATTTCCACTTTTCTTTCTTTCACCATGATAACCGCGCAACTACCCTGCTTAGCTGGACCAGGATTAACAATGACGGTATTATTTATACTGTCTCTACCCTTTGCTTCATGAATATGTCCGCATATTACCATTAAAGGTTTTTGTTCCTCAATAAATTTTCTTATGCTTACACTTCCAACATGCATACCAAGGGAAGTTCTATCTAGTTTAGTATCTTTTGGAGGAGAATGTGAGATCAAGATTACATCATGTCTCTTAATTTCACTGCCAAGGCTGTTTATGCATCCCCGAAGTATTTCGGCTATCTCATCTTCCTTCATCTCAAAGAAGGTTTTGAATGGTGTTATCGGGCTTCCACCGATGCCAATGAATGATAGTTCGCCGTAAGATACGCCGACACC
Source organism: Bathyarchaeia archaeon (assembly GCA_038859955.1). Taxonomy (GTDB): domain Archaea; phylum Thermoproteota; class Bathyarchaeia; order Bathyarchaeales; family DTEX01; genus DTEX01. The sequence continues at coordinate 64,447 of JAWCEH010000001.1, forward strand.
GTGTGTACACTTTAAACCATTAAGGTTTAAATTTATAAGTGATGGTGGATCACAGTTTCCGGGAACAAAGAAAACCGGTATATCCGTTTTTAATAATATTGAGAGAAGACTTTTCGCCTGATCCACCGTGCCAAAATTGGTTACGTCACCACTTAAAATTACGAGGTTTACTTCTTGCATCTTTGCTTCCTCAGCGAATGACTCGAATGCTGGCCTAAAACCATGAAAATCTGTTCCAGCAAGTATTTTCATATTACGTTCACCAACGAGTTTACGCTTTAATTGAGGATTTAAATAACTTATTGCATTTATTTTTCCTGGAGTGTATTAGTTATTCTGCTAGTTTAAGTTTCTGAATATTACTTCAGTCCTATTATTCATTAATTCGCAATAAAGGTTCGAAGAAAAATCATTACATTCACTTCTGCCTTAGGGTGGGAGGTAGACCCTTCAAAAGTGGTAGAGTTCTTTTGAAACTTCTATTAGGAATATTATTCACCTAAATTTCGCATCATATAATAAAGAGCACACATACGTTTGGCCGAAAAGCTGCAATAAGGCGCCTAAATCTATTAGCTACACCATCTCTGATTTAACAGAAAAATTAGAAATGAATTAATTGATTTGTCGCTATTAAGAAAATATAGCTTAAAAATTTTAAGTTTTGAATGTGTAAACTTTGCCGTACTCGTTCAGAAAGACTATTTCTTCTCTGGGTTTTCTTGGTCTTGGTAAGGGTTTTTCATCTGGGAACCCTAGGGTTAAGAGTATTACCACTGAGAGATTTTCAGGTATCTTTAGTACTTCCCTAACCTTTTCCTCCTCAAATGCACCTATCCAGCATACACCCAATCCTTCTTCAGACGCCTCAAGCGTCATAAAGCTTGCTGCAATGAAAGGATCCTGCTTATACCATCTGGAGGCATTTGGGTCGCCTAAAATGGCTATCACTGCCCCAGCTTCGCCTACAAACTTTTGACCTCTACATGCGTCGACGAGTCTGTTTTTAACATCTGCATCTCTAGCTACTATAAAATACCATGGTTGCCTATTAGCCGCCGATGGCGCAAGCCTACCAGCTTCCAAGATTCTTTCTAAGACCTCATCAGGTATAGGGTCCCTTCTATATTTTCTTATGCTTCTCCTTTCGGATATTACTTTAAATACCTCCATAAGGAATACCCCTTAAATGATTAGCGTTAATAGGCATATGATATTTAACATTTTCCAAAAGCAATGAAAATTTTCAGCGTAAACTTGATTTTAATGTCCTTAAAATGGCTTCTGGGGATTTAGAAACGAAAAGAAGGCCTTTATAGACTCAAGGTTTCCACCACTTTCAACTATACCCTCTAGAACCCTGCCCTCGATTTCTGAAACAAACTCCTCAGTGAACTTTGAAGAGATATTTACCAGATTATCTACTAGGTCTAATGCCAGAGGTAAATTTGTGACTTCACTGAACAGTTCATTCTCTGAGAGTACATCTTCAAGGTTAATTGTTGAGGGGTATTCTAGTTCACAAGGTGGAAGCCCGCTGTAGAATCTCACTTGTGCTCTTCTCATGCTGTTAAATCCATCTTTCGAAAAATTTAGCTCTTCAAATGGCTTGTAGGTTTTCTCTTCAGCTGCCTTCTTAAGGTCTTCACTATGTTTTCCCCTTGAAACTAGATGAGATATTCCTGTGTAAATAGCCGTAAGTTGATCACCTAAAATGCTTTTATATTCGAAGAAGGATTGCTCCGGCAATATTAGTGAAAGTATATGTTTATCAATAATATTTACGAACCCTTTTTCTCCAGATTTCAAAAACATGTACCCGCCAAGGGCTTTGGTATGACTCCTCTTAATAACCCCTAAAACTTTGCCGCTCTTCCTAAGCTCCTCAGTGTAATCGAAGACCTTTCTTAAAAGGTTCTCCTTTTCCTTTGACTCTAAAAGCCCAAGTTTCTTCATGTCTAGTGCCGGATATATGAAGCCGTAGAAGCTTCCATCTATAAAGAGTATGTCGCATTCTCTCAGAGCCTCTAGCGCCATTTTTCTTTCGTAATAGGTTGTTAAGATCTGGAAAAAAAGTTTACTTTCATCTTGTGATAAAGCTTGTTTTCTCCTAAATATTCCAGGCTCAAACCTTTCGCTTCTTCTCTCTGTACCCTTCAAGTAGACTATTCCAGTGGCGAAGACGCCGTATCTTACGCCAAGCCTTTCGCTAAGCCTCGGTGACCTAGAGCTATCAACAGCCGCAATAACGGACTTTTTAGTTTGATTCGGAAAAGAACGTATGTGCGGGGAAATTTCAGCTCTAAGGGGTTTTAATTTTTCGTCGATATCTCTGATCACCCTAATTAACCTCTCCGCCTCTTCCTCAGCTAACCTGAAGAATTCGTGCTGCAGGTCGATTGGAAGCCTAATCCATTCTGGAAGCTCTTCAATTATTTCAGCCATACTTTTTCACTCCTAGGTCGCAGGTCTATATGTGATGAGGAGCGGCACCGGTGATGGGTTCATTGCTCCCGCGAAATAAAATCTTCCGGGCTTAAGCTGTAATAGATGGTTTGCTGATATTCCGTAGGGTGATAGCCACTCTGATGCACCACCTTCGCCGCTTGCATCTAGCGGATGTATTCTGCCAAAGAAATGCGTATTTAAATTTCTCCTGACAGCTGCGTTTACACCTATTTCACCTTTTATCCCCTGCGCTATAAGTGTTAGATTTAGCATGCGCTTTCTGCCTAAAGCTGCCAGGTTCTTTATCATTTCACATGTTTCAGCCTGTATTCCACGGGCATCCCAAGGTGCATACTGAGGCGCCTCATCTATTATAAGAGCTAAACCTAGGTTTTTTCCCGACTCCATAAGACCGTATAAGTGTTTTGAAAGCGATAGAAAGAAACCTAGTTTAGCCTCTGTCAAAGCTCCGCCCATATCAATAGCTAACGTGTTTTTTCGCTCAATCTCTTGAAAGAGTTCTTCTATACTTAAAACGCCCATAACCGGATATAGGTCTGAGGGTTTAAGTCTCCTAAATATTCTTCGGTATACTCTTTGCGCTGCTGCTCTAGAATCCTTTCTCTCTATACTTGACGCTGCATTCTCAATATATGCTTTTAGTTCTTCATATAAGTATTCAGCTGGATTATCAGAATTAAGATATGCCTCCTTAACCTTAGATGCCCATCCATCCAGAAATTCATCAAAGCAATCTTTGACGACATCATTTCTTCCAAAGCTGAAGGTTTTATCTTGGAAATAGCTTAAAATCGATTCCTCATCAAGTGCTATTTCAGATATCTTGATGACCTTATCATTATCTAACAGGGGTACGTAATCCGTTCCGCTCCAGTCGAGTATGAGCACTTTGTAGCCGGCTTTTCTATAAAGCGGAACGAGTATGTACCTTGTAAACCATGATTTGCCGCATCCAGTGCTTCCATAAACGCCAACGTGATATGGTAAAAAGGTTTTATCGAAAGGAATTTTCCACGAGGGATGACCCTCTAAGAATGCATCCGAAAATATGACATCACGTCCCTTAATAATCCATTCAAATGGATTATCTTGGTCTTCAAGTAGATAAACCGGCGATCTAGGTTGGATTATAGCCCTATTTGGTTCTATACCTTCATTAGTTATGACACCTATGGGTTCTATTGCAAAAGAGTATACTTCTCTAACCCCTGAGGGTTCACCGCCATGCCTTAAGTAGGCTACATCTGGTCTATAAGATGTGTAGCTTAAGAATTCGTTTTTGCCGAGACCTTCCCTCAGAACGCCCATTATTTCATTTATTCGGTCATTCTCTCCTCCATTTTTAATTAAGACTAATTCCTCTGCCATGACAGAATTTTCCATATCCTTGAGCAAAATGAGCCTGGCTTTAGTTTCTGTTGCACCATCCGCAACTCTACCTATAAGCTTCAAGTATCCCACCAAATAATACTTTATAGATTTACAATAAAAATTGATTCTTCGGACGCATATATCTATTGGCGATTTTGAATCCTAGTTCATTGTACTCTCAGCTGGTTTCAGAAGAATTATCCATGCTTGTAACCCGCCATAAACTATTTGCCTACTTTCCAGAACTTTATAGTTTAATTTTACACTAATATTTTCTAGAAGATCTTTGTGAACCGTGAGCAAGCAGACTCTAGAGCTCTCCTTTAAAAATGATCTAAGTGATCTTAAAAAATCATGGTATATTTCAGGTAAAACCCTAACTCTGCCACTTCTAATACCAAAAGGAAGGTTTGAGATTACTTTATCAGCTTTCCATTCTTTTGGTAAAAGTCCTTCAAGCCTTCTTGAGTCTCCGACGATGAATTTAACCTTATCTTTTACCCCGGCGGACTCAGCGTTCATCCAAGCACCCCTAATGCTTTTTTGGCTTATATCAATCCCTACAAGTTCCAAGTTATCCCATGCTTGAGCTGCCTCTATAAGTATTGTTCCTCCACCACAGAAGGCATCTAAAATCTTATCTCCAGGCTTAACTTTAGCAAGTCTCAACATCGCGTACGCGATAATAGGATTTAGCGCAGAATAATGCTGAAAAACCCTTGGGTAACGAATTCTAAGAGACGTTCTTGTTTTTTGCAATCCAACAATGCACATGTTATATGCAATATCAACTCTAACGATTGTCTCTGGGTTCTTGAGGTTAACCTTCCGTTCATACTTGTCGACAATTGCTTGGCCAGCCACCCTTTGGACGTCTATGCTCGTAAACTTATGCTCCCCAATCCTTTCACATGTAACTCTAAAGGTTGATCCTAATGGAATGTCGAGATTATAAATGTGATTATACACCTGATTAAGCCCGCTTAGGTCTCCCTTGACTTCAAAGACGCTTATGAGCTGAATAACATGCTCTATACTTCTTAGTGTGAATACTTTTTTAACCTGATTTTCAGGTATTTTAAGGGCTACTCTCCCACCAACATTACAGAATCTGGCTTCTCCCTCAAGAACATTAAGTTTTTCAAATGCTTCATCTAAAACGACATCCTCTAATCCAGGTGCCGTTGTAACCATGAGCCAAACAGCCGGTGAAGAGAATACTCTTACCTTGACTCCGAAAAATGATTTATCCATAGATTTATTAAGTTCCATTTTCTTCTAGAGTTCATTAAAGATTAGTTTACGAGATCTTTAAAAGTGTAATACTTAAGTTTTTAATGGCCACCAAGCCTCATATATAGGTGGGGAAACATTTCTAACATCCCTATAAATTTAGCGTATTTCCTGAGAGGCGACGCTCCCAAAATGATTGAAAATAGTGAAAGCTGGATAAAACAAATATTCATATTTTCCAGTGAGAAATTAACTAAAGATTTAGCCAAGATGTCTCCCGCTCACTCCCTAAGTAAGTTCTAGATGTGAACTATCAGATTTTCGCTATTGGTTTTCTTTTGGGAGGCCAATCAAGATTAATAGGAATCCAATGAGAACTACTACAGCTATAACGTTGAATGCCATGCGAAAATTGGTTTTTAGGATTACAAAGCTCATGAATGAGGGAGCTACTATGCTTGCTATTGAAGCTGATGAGCTGTATAAGCTCATTGCTTTGGCTCTATTCTCTTCTTCGATTAAATCCCCAATAAGCGCTGAGCTTGATGATGTGAATGCCCCCCATGCTATTCCGACTAAAAGCATTGTTAGAGCCGCCTGGATAGCGCTTTGAGAAATTGAAATAAGAGCGTTAAATGCAAAGGCTGAGAATAAACCGGTCAAAATTAATGGTTTTCTTCCGATCTTATCTGACCATAAACCTAAGAGTGGAAGTACAGGTATCTCAGCCCAAGTCCCCAAGGATAGAATAAAGGCGGCAATATCACGATTTAAGCCTACTTCCTGCTCGAAGAATATAAGAACATATGATATCTTAACAATATCAGATATATAGAAGCATATCGTTGCAAACCAGAAAACCATAAAAGTTAAGCCCAAACGCCTAAAGCCCCTTATAACCTCCCTAAACCTGATATTTCTTTTTATTAAGTTTTTATCAGCGTATCTACTGACAAGAACTTTGGCTATGACTACGCTTAATAAGTATAATAGAGCGGAGAGATAAAAACCTCTTCGAATACCATATTTCTCGGCTATGAAGCCAGCAAAGGAAACAGATAAAGCCCATCCTACAGAACCCCCGGCCCAATAGAGACCCATTGTTTTTCCTCTTTCATCAACTTTTGAAAGTTCACTGACAATGGTCATAAACGTTGGAAGAGCTTGAGATGAACCGAAAGCGGCTTCCGATATCATTAATATTATTAGTTGATGCAGGTTCGAGACTGAAGCGTAAAGTATACATATGAGCGATAGGACGGATGTGCCAATTATTACATGAATCATTCTTTCAGCACGTCTATCCGAAATGCTTCCCCATGTTAAAGCCATAATAAAGTTAACTAGCGATGATAAAGTCCATATAGGGCCTATTGTAGTAACCTCAGCTCCGAATTCTAGGGCGTAAAGGGGGAGAACTGACGCAACATAACCCATAGCAGCCATATAACAGCAATTGAATAAAAAAAGCCCGAAAACTACACTTTCTATTAATTTTAACATCACTATCCACCTAATTAAATAAAGCGGGCGTTTAGATGCTTATTACAGCATTTAATTCTTAAAAGATTTTCTAAAAAATGCTTGACTCTTAACCCTTAAGCGGAACGGCATAAAAGCGTCGGTTCTACAAAGGCGATTTCTTTCAATAATTTGACTAGGACTAGGTTGAGTTCTTTGAGCAGGCCCTACGCTTCAAAAATAAGGCTTATCTACTCATTTCCTCGGACTTCTGCAAAGCACGACGAAGGATCTTTAAGCATTAGCGTCTAAGGACGATTTGAACTATTTTTCGGCAAGCGGGCCCGCTTCTAAACCCCCTCCCTCTATCTTTAGCGGTTTTTAAAGACCTGAGGCGTAAGAAACTGAAAGGGGGATAACCTATGCCTTGGAGCCTTCTTATCATGTCAGCCTTGGGACAGTTCCGGGTTGATCCTAAACCAGCAAAGTATAAGCCTAACAACTGAGCCTATTTCAAGTCCTATTCTTAAAAAGCACCATGAATTTTTGGTGCGGCCGCCGGGATTTGAACCCGGGTCGCCGGCGTGGCAGGCCGATGTCCTAGACCAGGCTAGACTACGGCCGCACTTTTTGTATCACTAAAATTTTACGTTGCTTCTCCACTATTAATCTTTTTTGGATAGTTCTTTAACGAGCAAATGTTAAATACTCTTGACTGGTCGTATTATGTTAGTGTTGCATCTGAGGGTTTGATTAATGGGTAAACCTCTATTCGAAGGTATACTTCCCGCGATCATCACACCTTTTGATTCTAACGGTGATGTAGATTTTCATGCTCTTAGCGATGTTGTGCGCTTTCAGATCAATGGTGGAGTTCACGGTTTTTTTGCTTGTGGAACTGTTGGGGAGGGTGCTTTAATGAGCATTGAGCAGAGGAAAACTGTAGCAGAAGCTATTGTCAGAGAGGTCAAAGGAAAGATTCCTGTAATAGTACATGTTGGCACAACAAACACAAGTGAAAGTACTGAGCTAGCTAGACATGCGGAGAAGATTGGTGCTAAGGCTGTTGGAGCGATTAACCCCTTTTTCTTTAAGCCTGATGTTGAAGGCTTGATGATACACTATCAGTCAATCGCAAATGCGGTTAGCATACCGGTTTTCGTTTATAACATTCCGCAGATGACTGGCTTCAATATTACTGCAGAGATCTTTAGAAAGTTGTGTAGCATAGAAGGCGTGGCTGGAATAAAGGATTCAAGCGGAAACTTAAGCCAGCTCCAAGAGCTCATAGAAACCGCACCTAAACCAATAACTGTCATAAACGGCGCTGACGATATATTTCTTGCAGCTCTAATTGTTGGTGCAAGCGCGGAAATATCCGGTATAGCTAATGTGGCCCCAGAACTCATGGTTGAATTATATGAGGCATACAGAGAGAACGATTATAAAAGAGCGCTTAATCTCCAGAGGAAAGTGAATGCTCTTAGACGAATACTCTACCTTATGGGCCCATCTAATATAGCATCGATAAAAGCAGCCCTCGAGCTTAGGGGCGTAAAAGCCGGGTTGCCAAGGAAGCCTCTAAGACCAATGAAATCGGAGGAGACAGCGAAACTTAAGGATAAACTTAATGCTTTGGGCTTATACTGGTAAGTTTAAAGTCGACTACTGGAAAAGATTGGATCTAAACCTTTACTTTTTTCGGCTATTTCTCTCTCCTCATCTTTTGATAGTGGTGTGAACATTTCAGCGGCATCACACATCCACCAGAGTAGCTGAGTATGACCTGGGCTTACAGCCGAAGTAACTGGCAGGGAAAGAGTAAACCTAACAGCCATTAAAGCTTCCTCAAAACTCTCGATTGGATAATACCAGCATTTAGGCCACTTTCTCTCTTCACCATTCTTTAGTCTTCTTTTCGCAAGGGTCTTTATAGCTAATATCGCGATGCCTTTTTCCTTCGCCTTCTCAACAACCCTAAGTCCAAAATTTCCTTGATACCAGCAAACCCAGTTTATGGGGAATAGAACGCTATCAAAATTGAATCGATCTAATAGGGCTAATGCTGCTTCTTCACTGTGAGCTGAAAAACCTAAGTATTTAACTAACCCCTGCTCCTTAGCCTCTATAAAGGCCTCAATAGCTCCTCCTTCACTAAATATTTGATTGACCTCTTCTAGAGTTGTTACTGCGTGAAGTTGATATAAGTCGAAGTAGTCTGTACATAGACGCTTTAATGATTGATGAAGTTCCTCCTCAGCCTCCTTTTTTGTCCGCTTAGCAGTTTTACATGCAAGGAAAACGGAAGCGCGATAGGGTTTAAGAGCGGGCCCTAAACGTTCCTCCGCATTACCGTAGCTTGGTGCTACATCGAAGTAGTTTATACCCCTATCTATTGATTCTGCAACTATTTGATTAGCTGACTCCTGGCTTTCATCCATGACCGCAATTCCGCCGAAACCTACTATTGAGAGTTCAACATTGGTCTTTCCATACCTACGTTTCTCCAATCTCTATCACCTGAAAATAATTATAAATAATTCATAATTTAAATTTGATTGGTCAATTCTTTAATGCAGAGAATTTTTAGTAAAAGTTAAATCATTTACCCGTGTCTATATCTCATTTGGAGGTAGCATTTAAGTGGAAAGATACTTATGCTTCAGCTCTGTATGCGCATTACTCTTAATTTTTCCTTCGAGTCTAGGACGCTGGGCAACAGTTATACCCGGTGAACTAGGGAACAATATGTTTTCAATTCCACCAGAAATAGCATGGGTTATTCCGGTGGTCATTCCGTTCATCATCGGTCTACTTATCGGTCTAATAATAAAGCGTACGTTGAAATTACTTCTCCTAATCACGGTATTAATTATTATTCTGGTCGCTCTGTCATATATCTCTCTCTCCTTCCGGGATGTTTATGAAAGCGCTATGAAATTTCTTCCAAAAATAATCGATCTTGGTAGTGGATTCATGAATTCTCTACCCTACACTTCAGTGGCCTTTATAGTTGGTCTACTGTTAGGACTTTGGAAAGGATGAGAATATTGTGTTCTTCCAATGCGTGGTGAGCGATCTGAGGCGCAATTTTAGGGATAGAGATTTCATCCGGACAAGCGAGGGTTTTCTCTTTTGCGTTATCGGTTCAGTCCATCCAGCTGACCGCGTTATATCCTACATTAAGTATATTCCGGCTCAAGAGGGGATGTGGGGAAGGAGTGAAGAGAGATTTCAACGCATCATGCGGTACTATACTATGCTAGACTTAATTAATACATTGAGGTTTCTAGAGAATCATCCAGAATACCTATTTTATTCAGATGTTATGGACGTAAAAATGTCAGCTGTCCCAATCAACAAAATATATGCGCATTTTAAGCCTGAAGAGAAGATTAAAGGGATGGCGAATTCTGATAAGTTAGATTCTCTGCAAAGTAAGGCCTTAAACCTAGTCATTGATATATCGGATGAGAGTGGTGTTCCACTAAAGTACTTTGGTGTTACAGGTTCAATACTTCTTGATATACATCAGGATTTCTCAGACATCGATTTAACAGTATACGGTGTTGAAAATAGCAAACGAGTGATAGAGTCTATGAAGCAGATTTATTTATCCGGTAAATATGGGGTCAGAAAATTTAATGAGAATGAGTCTAGGGAGTGGTGCCTAAATAAAGCTAGAATGTATCCGCTAACCATTGAGGATGCAAAAAATATCCTGAATAAGAAATGGAATAGAGGGGTTTTTCAGGGAACTATGTTCTCCATACACCCGGTTAAGCTAGAAGATGAGATTAACGAAAAGTATGGCGATAGAATTTTTAGGTCTAAGGGATTAGTTAGAGTTAAAGCAACGGTTCTTGAAGATTCCGAAGTCGATTTTATGCCATCAGTATATTTAGTTGAGGATGTTAAAGTTCTTGAGGGGCCATCTGTTAAAGATATCCGTGAGATAGTATCATACGAAGGACTTTATAGTGGCATAGCGAGTAAAGGAGAGAAAGTCATGGCTTATGGTAAACTCGAGAAAGTGATCAATATGAGGAGGAATGAAGAATATCACCGGGTTCTCGTCGGCTCACAAGAGGCATTCGGAAGGGATTATATAAAGCCGCTATCATAGGATGGAGCTCTCAAGAATCATAAAGTCTGACGGTTTGGCGCCCAAAATCATTCTATAGTATTCGCTTCCATCATTCTCTATAACTTTTTCAACTTTGCCTTGCGCTATGATCCATTCGCCTCTTCTTGCCTGCTCGCAGAATCTTCCCCTAAAGGAGACTATCTCCCTCAGCGGCCTAATATTATCAGTCCCTTCTAGAATCTTTATTTCAGAGATAGCGTATTTGCAGGGGGTAAATATTGAGCAACTATCATCCTCGATTCTAGCTTTAATTTTCGCGTATCCAGCGTTTCTATATAGGCGTTCGCCGTAAGACTCATCAACCTCATCCCAATCAGGTATAAACCTCACAAAGAAATCTCTGCCGAGAAATTTACCTTGATAAGCCTTTCTTCGCTCAACCTCACAAAATCTTTCAAATGGCATCGAAGTATCTTTAGAACGGAAATCATAGAGTCTCCTCAAATCACTTAGGCTGTACGGTGAAAAACCACCTTTTTCCTCGTCCATAAGGGTTCGTAACCACTCATGCACGGTAAAACAGTTTCTTCTACCATAAACAACAGCATCTATATCCGATTCGGAGGAATGTAGATCAACTAGAACTGAGCCCGAAAGCCCAAGGTTCTTTAATGAAACATTAGAGTACTCATGTAGTGCGAAAATGAACTTTAATGCTTCAGCCTCAACGATGTCAAGACTAGATTTATTCAGCAAGTCTGAAACCTTTTTTGACGGTTCATAGAGTTTTGCAATTAAATTGTTCGGTACACCCTCCAGCCAATCACCAAAGATCTCATCGTAATAAATATAATGTGGATACCTATCTCTCAGAATTTCCTCTCTAGTGCTAAGAGAGTAAATTTTTATATATTTTTTTCCATCTCTCACCCTATCCCCGGATAAACTCTCAATATATCTGAGAAACGCTATCACCCTATCCGAGGGATGAACAAGCCCTTTTACATCAAAGATTAAGCCCTCAACAGTTTCAAGAAAATCTCCTTCACGTGCCCTTATGGATCCATTCAATTTAAGAAGCCACCTTTTACTGCCACAACTAAAACTTTAGGCCGTCTAATAAGGCAATCATTATTGATGAAGCCGTTAAATCAGCTGTTGTTCCCGGGCTGTAGTCTTTGCCTAGGCTTTGAAGTTTTTCATCGAACTCCCATAGTGCGGTTTGCCCCTCTTTCGTGGTTAATCCGCCTAGATTAAGAATTCTTTCAGCGGACTCTGATATCCATAACGTTTCTTTTATACCTATTTTCACAGCTTTTCTAATGTCGCCTTCTCTTTTAAGTCCAATCTTTCTAGCTATAAATGTGTCTGGAAATTTGGATAGAATCTTAAGGAACGTGTGAACTATCGCCGTATTTATATCCTTAGTTCGCTCGAAAGTCTCCGTCAACTCCTTAAACCCGGTATTAAAGGATATCTCCATGCCAGTTACAAGCTCTCTCGCAACATTATCATAGGAAGAAGACTCCAGCATAACATCATAGAGTGTGATTCCCTCCTCAAGAATTTTTTTCTTCGCATCTTTACGGTATAGGTCAGGGGCTCTTCCCTCATTAACACTGCCCAATCCACATGGAGAACTAGCCATTGCTATGGCCTCGTAGACTTTTACTGCATCAATAGGTGTTGTTGAGTGCATTACGACCTCAAAATTTCTTCTTAAAGATTCAGGTGGAAAACAATTTTCCTCAACATAAGTTTTAGCGGCAGCTACAGAGAGAGGAATAAAGAGTAAACAGACACCCAAATGCGTATTTCCACCGTTATGAAAGGATATAATACCTGTAACAGCCTTCTTTACAAGCCTCCCTACTTCAACTTTGGATAGATTTAATCGACCTCTAGCAACCAAAATTCCTTTTAAAGCAGCTGATTCAACCGAGGGGCCCAAAGCAATTGACCCGGCAAGAAAATGCTCAAAGCGTGCATCAATATGATCCCTAGTTCTATGAACATTGCCAGGTTTAGGCCAACCTGCAACCTCTAGGACTGCAGCAAACTCCGCAGAGCGCCTAATATGCTCAGTTAACCATTTACTCCTCAAGCGTCTCATTCAACCTGTTTAAAACTTTTTCATTTGCATCTTAGCCATCAAAATCAAGCTCTGAAGAGTATAATGTGGTGCTAAAAACGAGAGATCTTCTTTAGTCGCGATAATCTTCGAGTTCAAGTGTTCCATTTTGAAACCCAATGTAATTCTTTACACAACATTAATAAATTTTTCTAATTAAAAGTTTCCGAATAGTAATTTATTTATCCAGTCTTACAAAACTTATTCTTGGCGGGAAATATGAAGGGACGATTATATCCGTATGTAATTTTCTTGCCAAAGAGTAGTAAGCGTGAGGTTTTAAGAGTTATTTTCGGTTCATCTGTACCCGCGGATATTCTAAAGTTTGCCTTGAAGCGTGGTGTATCCGAAAAGATATATCAGAAGGATTTGATCGAGGCTCTTGGTTACTCAAATAAGACTGTTATAGAGCATTTGAAGGCCCTTACAGAGTTAGGAATACTCGCTGAGCATATGGAGAAGAGTGAGATTTCAGGTCGCGTTGTCTGGCTTAAGACTTATACGCTTACAGATCTAGGCAGATGGTTCGCATTGCTGTTAGTTGAGGAGGAGAATCTCCCTCTTGAGGATAAAGTTGATATCGCGTGCAATGTCTTCAGATCTTACGTGAGATGGATGAGAGAACTAGCTGAGAAGCTTGGAATTCAAAAGAAGGAATTGTTAAGAATATTCGAAGAGGAAATGGAGTAAAAGAATCTGGTGCGATAAGTGGATAACAAAGAATGCAAATAGAGTGAACTCCCATTAAGTTGAACTAGTATTATTGGCGCTGATTTATCGAGCAGAGAAACTTAATAAATCGTTACCAAATCAACAACACAGAAAATACTGAAATTTTTAACAACGTCGAGATTTTCCTCTATTAAGATTTGTTAATGTGAATAAGGGGAGTGCAGGATAAAAATTTATTTTTGTTATTAAAGAGTATACTGAGATGGCTGAGGGATCTTTATGGAGAGAATCGATGTTATCGTCGTTGGAGCTGGTACTGGAGGTTGCATTGCTGCTAAGACGGTTGCTAAGGCTGGTCTATCCGTCTGTTTAATTGACTGTAAGGATGCGAAGTCTATAGGTGATAAAGTCTGTGGAGATGCTATTGGAAGGCATCATTTTAATAATTTGGGGTTGGCATATCCGAGTGGAGATGAACTTGAGAGGGTTATCATGGGTATAAAGGTATATTCACCAGATTTGGAAACGGTCTTTCGCTTAGTTGGCGAGGGATTACATGGATTTATAGTGAACAGACATGCCTTTGGCCAAAGGCTACTGAAAGATGCCTTGGATGCTGGTGCAACTCTTCTAGATTTAACACAAGCCTTAGAGCCCATTGTGGAGAATGGTTTTGTTAAAGGTGTAGTGGCCAGAGACCAGAGGACTAACTCAAAGTTTAGAGTTGAAGGGAAGGTTACTGTTGATGCAAGTGGTTACGGGGCTGCATTAAGGAGAAAGCTTCCACCGGAGATGGGTATAGAAACCGAAGTTGATAGAAGAGATGAAGTTGCATGCTACAGAGAGATTCGCACTCTTAGGGCGGAAATAGATGAACCTGAATTCTGCCAAATATACCTAGACCTTAACGCTGCACCAGGAGGATACTACTGGATTTTCCCGAAAAAGGGAAATAATGTTAATGTTGGATTAGGTGTTTCAGCAGCTGGCAAATTTCCAAATCCAAGGGATCAATTGTACAGGTTTGTTTTAAGCAAAAGAATCTTTGAGGGATCAACTGTAATTCACGGCGGTGGCGGTGTTGTACCAACAAGACGACCACTAGACTCAACCGTTGGCAACGGAGTAGTTGTCATAGGTGATGCAGCATGCCATGTTAACCCAATACATGGAGGAGGCATGGGTCCATCAATGATGGCTGGTAAAATAGCTGGTGAGGTAATAACTGAGGCACTTATGAGGGGTGAGCCGACTGTAGATAATCTGTGGCCGATAAATGTACGATACATGAGAAAATATGGTGCAAAGCAGGCTGGGCTTGACGTCTTCCGCGTCTTCCTCCAGAACCTAACAAACGAGGATATTAATTACGGGATGAAGTATAAGTTAATTAAGGATGAAGATGTTCTGAAAGCCGGGTTAGAAGGGGATGTACACCTAAACATAACGGACACTACAAGGAGGATTTTCATGGGGCTTGGGAGAATAACTTTTCTCAGGAAATTGTATAACATGGCTAAGAAGTCTAGAATGGTGAAAGAACTTTATGAATCCTATCCACAATCGCCTAAGGAGATGCCTAAATGGCAAACTAATATACGGAAAATATTTGAAAATAGAGAAGACACCTGAGTGAATATTTTTATTTCCTTTCGATTTATATTTGACTAATTTTCACAAAGCATTTAAATAATTTTAATAGCATTTTCATTGGTATCATTGGTATCAATCAGAGGGGAACGAGTTTATGTTTGAGTGTAATGTATTTGTTGATGCAACATCGCCTATTGGAGTTCTTGATAGGAGGTGTTATGGGCAGTTTATTGAGCATTTGGGGGAGTGTATTTATGGTGGCATTTGGGTTGGTGAGGGCTCGAAGATTCCGAATATAAGGGGTTTTCGGCTGGATGTTTTGGAGGCTGTTAGGCAACTGAATTGTCCAATTGTGAGGTGGCCTGGTGGCAATTTTGTTAGTGGTTATCATTGGCTTGATGGTGTGGGCCCAGTGGGCCAGAGGCCTAGACGTTTTGATATGGCTTGGGGGCAGGAGGAGCCGAACGCTTTTGGAACGGATGAGTTCGTAGAGTGGTGCAGGCTTGTTGGTGCAGAGCCCTACATTGTTGTAAATGCTGGAAACGGCACGCCTGAGGAGGCGGCTCAATGGGTTGAATACTGCAACTCAACTAGGAATACATATTTTGCTCGGCTTAGGCGGAGGTATGGGCATGAGGAGCCGTATCATGTTAAAGTGTGGGGGATAGGAAACGAGCTTTATGGTAGATGGCAGATTGGTTTTTGCGTGGATGGCTCTGAATGCGCGAGAAGAACCATTGAATTCGCGAATGAGATGTGGAAGGTGGATCCGGAGATTAAGCTTATAGCTGTCGGATGCGAGGATCCGGAGTGGAATATTGGCATGGTGAGATATGCGGGCGAGTACTTTGATTATCTATCCATTCACATCTATATTTGGGGGGTCAATAAAACCTATAGGGAACTTGTATCTTGCAGCGTGGATGTAGAGAGGAGATTAAGAAACGTATATGATCTCATTCAAAGCGTGAGAAGGAAATATAATATTAAGCGTGAGATTAAAATAGCCTTCGACGAATGGAATGTCTGGTACCCGGAGGCTAAGCCTCCACTGCTTAGCCAATTTACAAGCGTCAAGGACGCTGTGTTTACGGCTGGTGTTTTGAATGCTTTACATAGATTATGTAACGAGGTGCCAATAGCGGCGTTTGCACAGACAGTAAACGTCTTACCATTAATTCTAGCATCAAATGATGGGCGAATGGTTCTAACCCCGCAGTACCTTGTATTCAAGATGTACGGCGAAAACACTGGTGATAACGTTCTTCCAGCGGTTTCAGACTCGCCGCTCTATAAATCAAGCGAGCTTGGCACTTATATTCCATTTATAGATGCATCGGCTACAATTACAAAGGATGGAAAAACCCTTTATCTACACTTGGTGAATAGGCATGATTTGGATGCAGCGCATCTTCAGGTATCATTCAGGGGCTACAAGCCAGTTAAGGGATGCATGCAGATTGTTGCAGGCGAAAGCGTTGAGTCCAAAAACACATTTGAGAACCCAAACGCGGTTAAAATCGAGAAAGGCAACGTTAAAGTTGAAAATGACAATGTCATCCTTGAGTTGAAGCCGCATTCAGTTAACATCGTAAAATTGAGCGGTGAATCAACTGCTTCATATTAGAATGAAAAATTTTTCACCTCCCACCTTTTTTAGTGTGAACCTCTGAGAGGTGTCATATTAAGTACATTTTTGTTCACAAAAGATTTAAATATTACTTGTAGGTGCAATATTTTACATTCACAGGTGAGATCAAGTTGAGGAAAATATTATTAAATGAGGATGATGTGCCTAAGCAATGGTACAATATTTTGCCTGATCTGCCGAAACCTTTGACTCCACCGATAAATCCGGCAACAAAGGAACCAGTGAAACCTGAGGAATTAATGGCATTGTTCTCAAAAGAGTGTATAATGCAGGAGGTTAGCCAAGAGCGTTGGATAAATATACCGAGCGAGGTGCGTGAGGCTTACATGCTTTGGAGACCAACGCCGCTTTATAGGGCCGAGGGGCTTGAGAGAGCGCTCAAGACGCCTGCAAAAATCTATTATAAATATGAGGGTGTAAGTCCTCCTGGGAGCCACAAGCCTAACACGGCTGTTGCTCAAGCCTATTATGCGATGAAGGAGGGCGTCGAGCGATTAACCACCGAGACTGGCGCTGGTCAGTGGGGTTCGGCTTTAGCGTTTGGCTGCATGCTCTTCGGATTAAAGACAACAGTCTACATGGTCAAAGTTAGTTATAACCAGAAGCCTTACAGGCGTATGCTAATGGAGTTATGGGGCGCAGAGGTTTACCCAAGCCCAAGTACTAACACTGAAAGTGGCAGAAGAATACTCAAGGAAGATCCAAATAATCCTGGAAGTTTGGGCATAGCCATAAGCGAGGCAATAGAAGATGCTGTAACACATAAAAATGTTAAATACTCTCTTGGAAGCGTTTTAAATCATGTTCTACTGCACCAAACGGTCGTTGGATTAGAGGCCAAGAAACAGCTAGAGATCGTAGATGACTACCCAGATCTAATCATTGGGTGTATTGGCGGTGGGAGTAGCTTCTCAGGGCTTTTCTGGCCATTCTACCATGATAAAGTCTCTAGAAGGGCTCCAAAAGATGTGCAATTCTTAGCCGTTGAACCGACAGCATGCCCATCGATAACTAAGGGCTTCTACACTTATGACCACGGTGACACAGCGCGCTTGACACCAATGCTTAAAATGTACACTCTTGGGCACATGTTTGTGCCAGCTCCAATACATGCCGGAGGTCTAAGATATCACGGAAAAGCTCCAACATTATGCTTGCTAAGTAAAGAGGGCATAGTTAAGACAACAGCCTACAATCAGGTCGACGTGTTTAGGGCAGCCCATCAATTCATGAGAACTGAGGGGTTTGTGCCAGCCCCTGAGCCGAGCCATGCAATAAAGGCTGTTATAGACGAAGCATTAAAGTGTAATGAGACTGGCGAAGAGAAGACAATATTATTCCTGTTATGCGGCCATGGACACTTCGATATGCAGGCATTCGACGATTACTTAGCTGGAAGACTATTACCATACGAGTATCCAGAGGAGAAAATATTGGAGGCAATGCGTAAGCTTAAGGAATTATATCCGTGGCTGGAAATAGAACACTAGAGTCTCCAAATAGCGCTATCTACATAAAACCTCCCATCTTTCTAAACCGCGATATTTTACCTTTTGAAAAAGAATAATTCATGTTAACATTTCTCTATTTATGCAAAACAATATAAGATTGATACAGCGATGTACTTTAAGTGAAGGGGTGAATTTGATTGAGGGTTGATAAATCTAATTTAGCCAAGCTTGAGTCAGCGTATAAGGGTTATCTTGAGGGTGATGTGCTCGATAGGTTTCTTGAGGATTTCGATATAAAATTCTCGGCTGGACACTGGGCTGCTGGCGACTTCATGGATAGGTTTGCTACTAAGGGCTACTTTCCGGAGTTAGATTCAAGCCTTGTGGCTCAGCTGAAAAGAGTGGCTGAGGCTGGCATAAAGGGTGTAGAGTTCCATGAAGTGCTTTTCTTAGATGAGAATCTCAGAGTTTCTGATGATAAAGTGGCGAGCGCTAAAGAAGCGTTGAAAAAATTTAACATCAAAGTTTCAAACATGAATGTTAACATGTTTACTGACCCAAGATGGAAGCTTGGGAGCGTAACGCATCCAAATAGGGAAGTTAGGGAGAAAGCCCTTGAGGTTCTTTTGCAGGCGGCTGATTTGGCTAAGGATTTAGGTAGCCCAAGCCTTAGCTTTTGGCCAGGTCAAGACGGTTGGGATTACAACTTTGATTCTAATTATGGGCTTAAGTTCGAGTGGTTTTATGATGCCTGCCTTAAGGTTGCTAGACGCTGTAAAGATTTAGGATTAAAGTTTGGTGTTGAGGCTAAGCTTAAGGAGCCTAAGGAGGGTAACATGATTGTTCCGACTACGCATCTATCGGGTTGGATAGCCTATAAGATTAATGAAGAGATTGGCTCAAAGGTTATGGGTGTAACGATAGATTACGGGCATGAGATGATGTATGGTGTGGAGCCAGCATTCACCGTTTATGCGCTGAATAAGATGGATGTTCCAATAGTTGGGTTCCATGTGAACACGGCGAAGTACAGAAGTAATGATGAGGATAGAATCTTTGGAACGGGAGACGTATGGTGCTTCGTGGACTATTTATATGCGGCCGTAGATGTAGGATACAACGGGTGGTTCGCTGAGGATCAATTCACGTACAGAATGGATCCGGTGGATGCAATGAAGTTGAGTAAGGAGATCTTTGGAAACCTGATGAAAAAGGCCCTTCTAATATATGCCAGAAAGGAGGATCTGGAGAAGGTTAGGGAGACAGGAGATCAAGCAAAAATAATAAACCTTGTAAAAAAGATTATGTTTACTGAATGAAACTGCCTAAAAAGCATTTTATTCCAAACCCCCCTTTACAATTTTTTAGATTTCTCACCACCAACGAAACCTAGAGAGACAAAAATCTTACTATTGCTGTTTTTCCAAAAATTTCAACGTGGTAGCGTGTACTTCAATCCTCAAAATCCCGCTATTTAGAAAACTATTGGCTTTTTAAGAGTAGAACTCTAGCAGAGGTTTAATTCTAAGTTGATTATATCTGTGGGTTATATAGAAGTAAACGTGCCCGGCATGTTATTTGAGGGGTTTATGAAAGTTTTATAAGATGTTCCTTATAAAATACCAATGGGGGATGTTTTATGGCAGAGTGCAAGAAGGAAGAATGCTCATTGCCCAGTGGCTTTTTGTGTCCTCCTAGGGGTGCTGGCGTTAAGACTTGGTGGCATTGGATGAATGGCAACATTACTGATGTTGGGATATCGCTTGATCTTGAGGCTATGAATCGCGTCGGCGTTATTGGTTTCCAGATTTTTCAGGTTGGTACTGGCATTCCTAAGGGTCCTGTTGATTATGGGAGTGACGAGCATCTGCGCTTGCTACTTCATGCTGTGAAAGAGTCTGAGCGGCTAGGGCTGGAGTTTGTTATGCATAACTGTCCAGGCTGGTCTTCGAGCGGAGGACCATGGATTACGCCGGAGCACTCGATGAAGATGCTGGTTTGGAGTGAGGCGTATGTTACTGGTGGGGGTCGTGTTGAGGTTGTCTTGCCGAAGCCGTATGCTAACATGGGCTACTATATGGATGTTTGCGTACTGGCGTTTCCTTCGCTTCCTGGAGAGAGGCAGCCTTTCAAAAATCTTGTTAGTAAAGCGGTATCAAGCAGCGGACCAGTAAACATAGACTTAATAACAGACGGCAATCCAGAAACAGGGGTTGAAATTCAACCATCAGGTCCTAATAAACCGGCTTATCTACTGCTAGAGTTCGCTGAACCATTTGAGGCGCGATCCATTGCGGTTACATTTACCCCATTTGGCATTAGACCGTTCTGGACGCCGCTGACACTATCGCTTGAAGCGTCAGATGACGGTGTTAATTTCAGGAAAATTTGCGACATCAGTACAACAGTCCCCTTTGGCAGGAGAATTATCGTACCTTCAACAGCAAACTTTCCCGCCGAGAGGGCAAAGTATTTCCGTCTAATTTCCCAAGAAGCATTCCGAATACTTGAGGTTAGGCTTTTCTGTACTGCCCGCATAGCGGACTGGCCGATTAAAGCTAACTTCGCCGGTCCACGTTTTCTCCCACCAGGCGGTGTAGTGCCACCCTTCAGGGAAACTGTTGAGGATCCAGCTGGCTCCGCTATTAATCCAGGCTCAATTATTGATCTGACGGGGTGTATGAGTGAGGATGGACGCTTAGTCTGGGATGCACCTTCTGGAGATTGGACTATTCTGCGGATAGGCTATACTACGACGGGTACTATGAATCACCCTGCTCCCGATGGTGGTGAGGGCCTTGAATGCGACAAATACAGCTTTGAAGCTATGGAGCACCACTTTTATAGCTTCTTCGGTAAGCTCCTTCCTTCACTAGAGCCGCTTTCTAAGAAGGGTTTAGCCGGAGCTTTAATAGATAGTTATGAAGTTGGATTCCAGAATTGGACACCCAAGTTTCCAGAAGAGTTTCAACGCCGACGAGGATATGACCTTCGAGAATACTTGCCAGCCATGACTGGAAGGGTGGTTGGAAGTGCGGAGGCATCTGAACGCTTCCTCTGGGATGTCCGCAGAGTACAGGCGGATCTAATGGCAGATTATTATTATGGTGGTCTCACAGAATTATGCCACAAACATGGTATGAAATCTTATGCAGAGCCGTACGCTGGCGGGCCTTTTGATGAGATACAGATAGGCTCACGGGTAGACGTTCCGATGGGTGAATTCTGGGTATCACGCGACGATGCGCACGAGCGGACTATAAAGCTAGCAGCTTCTATTGCACATATTTATGGAAAGCCCATTGTGGGCGCAGAGTCCTTTACAGGTGAACCCTCAGTATCTGCATGGCAGGAGCATCCATATTTAATGAAGAGTCTTGGGGACTTTATGTTTACACGTGGGTTGAACCAAATAATTTTCCATACCTATGCTCATCAACCACATCCCACTGTTAAGCCAGGCATGACTATGGGACCGTGGGGAATCAACTTTAATCGTAATGCTACCTGGTGGGATCAGGGTAGAGCTTGGATCAAGTATTTAACGCGCTGCCAGTATATGCTCCAACAGGGGAAATTCATCGCAGATGTACTGTATTTTGTGGGTGAAGGTGCTCCTCTGGGAGTGCCGCATGAAAGCCAATTGAACCCGCCGCTTCCAAAGGGTTATGACTATGATTTTGTGAATGGAGAGGCGATCATGACGCGCCTGAGTGTTAAAGACGGGAAAATAGTTACACCGGATGGAGCGATCTACAAAGTTCTAGTTTTAGGTGAACAGGAGAAGATAACTCTTGGTTTGCTCCGTAAGATTCGTGATATGGTTGAGCAGGGAATGTGCTTGGTTGTTTGTTCTAAGCCTAAGGGTTCGCCAAGTTTAGCTGATTACCAAAATGGCGAGGAAGTTAAATGCATTATCGATGAGTTATGGGGTGATTTAGATGGAAAGACGGTTAAGGAGCGAGATTTCGGTAAGGGCAGGGTATTCTGGAGTGCGTCGCTGCAGGAGGTCTTGGATAGGCTGGGTGTTAAGCCTGATTTTGAGTGTAGTAGCCGCTCAACGGATGCATTGATAAACTATATTCATAGGCGTACCGATGATGGAGCAGACATTTACTTTGTTGCCAACCGCAGGAGAAGGCGTGAGGATCTAGTTTGCACCTTCCGCGTCCATAGCAAACAGCCTGAAGTCTGGAACCCTGAGACTGGTGAAATAACTCCTATGCCGATTTATGAAATCTTGGAGGATGGGCGTGTTCGTATGCCATTGAGTTTAGGTCCATGCGGCTCAGTCTTCGTCGTCTTCCGTTCGCCAGCTTCCACACTTAGATTCACATCTATAGAAAGAGATGGCGAAGAGGTAATGGGAACTAAACCCTTTCCAGCAGCCAAACCAGGGCTATATCCAAATATAACAGATAACTTCACGGTTAGCGTCTGGGTTAAGCCTGAGGTTAACGCTTCAATACCTGTCGGCGAATTAATGTTTCCGTCTCGTTCGGGCGCAAGCTGGATCTTCTATCCTCCGCAAGGCGAACTCGTTTATGGAGAGGGGCATGCAATATGCGGGTTAGTGGCGGGAAGAAATGGCATAGCGGTCTTTGAACGAAGCCGAGGCGATCCGGAGCCTGTTTTAGTTATTCCAATGCCTCTTGAGGGTTGGACTCACATTGCGCTAGTTTACAGAAATGGTATTCCACTGCTGTATGTGAATGGTAAACTTGTCTGCGTTGGTAAGAAATCAAGCAAGGTTATACATCCTGGTGTTGGAGAGCCATATCTTAATGATGCAGCCGTGACTCAACCAGCCTACGTTATTGGAGATGTGGGCAGGCTAGAGGTGTTCGCTGAAGTTTTGAGCGAGGCTCGCATTATGAAGATGATCGAGGATGGCCCACCCAAGCCGGATGAGCTGCCTGCTGTTGAGGTTATTGGCAACGGGAGAGCCGAACTTCTGATCTGGAAGAGTGGCACATACAACCTCCGAGACAGCGAAGGTAAAACCGTGACATTTAACGTACCAGAGGTAGATCAGATTATAGAGGTTAAGGGTCCTTGGCGCGTGATATTCCCATTAGATTCGGGCGCACCGCCGGAGATAACTCTCACAGAACTAATATCGTTACATAAGCATCCAGACGAAGGCGTGAAATACTTCTCCGGAACAGCGACGTACCAAGCTAAATTTACGCTGCCAGTAAGCATGAAGTCTGATGGCAAAAGAGTATATTTGGATCTAGGTCAAGTTGAAAATATTGCCGAAGTTCGGTTAAATGACAAAGAACTAGGCATACTCTGGAAGCCACCATTCAGGGTGGATGTAACCGAAGCAGTTAAGCCGGGAGAGAATGAGTTGGAAGTTAAGGTTACAAATGTTTGGGTTAACCGCTTAATAGGTGATGAGCAGCAACCGCCTGAATACGAGTATGGTGGAGTGCCAGGAGAGTTTAGAAGATTCGCTAATGCAATTAGAAAGCTACCGGAATGGTTTGTTAAGGGTAAGCCTAAGCCACCAAGCAGACGAGTGACATTCACAACATGGAAACACTATGATAAAGATGAACCACTTCTGGAATCAGGACTAATAGGACCTGTTAGAGTACTCGTAGCGGCACAACATTCCATCTAAATCTAGAAAATCCGCATACCTACCACTTTTTATTTTACTTATTTCATGCGTTGTGAATTCTAAAAACTATTGAGTATCCGGCCACGACATCAATGCGCTTACAAAAAGCGCATATGAAGCGACAAAAAATATTGTATTTATTTATTTTTCAAAAAGAACTTTATAATAGCATGGTTATTTGGGTTTGTGGAGGTATTCAGATGGTTAAAGATAGAGTTCGTGTATGCTTTATAGGATGCGGACACCATTCGATGGAAAGTCTTCAGCCAGCTGTTACGCTCATTCCACAAATCGAGTATGTGGCTGCATGCGATTTAATTGAGGAGAGAGCCAGAGAGTCTGTCCGGCGCTTTGGAGCCAAAAGATGGTATACAGACTATAGTGAAATGATTGACAAGGAATCTCCGGATGGAGTTATAATTGTTGGGCCACCCCAAATGCATGAGGAATTGGGAATAGCATGCCTAAGAAAGGGGTTAAACGTGTTTATAGAGAAGCCTCCATCCCTAACCTTAGATGGCGCTAGAAAAATCTATGAAGCGATGAAAACCTCTGGAAGAATCTGCATGGTTGGGACTCACTGGCGGCATATGCCAGTTCACAAGGCACTAAAGAAAATCTCTGAAGAAGAAAATTTCGGCGAAATCTTCCGCCTTGAAGCCACATACTTAGCCCCCGACACAAGGGGAGCTTGGGGACAACCCTTTACATGGGGTTTTATGCTTAACCAAGCGATCCACCCAATGGACTGCCTCCAATTTCTCGGAGGAAGAGTAGTTGAGGTTGAGGCGAGAGGCGTGGCGGTAGAAGGAAGAAAACTCGCTATATCTGCCAGCCTAAAGTTTGCTTCAGGAGCTATTGGCTCCTTTGTTTTAGGAGGATGCTCACCAATCTTCTATGAGCGCATAGGAGTTCAGGGAACGGACGGATGGGCTGAAGCGGAGCAATTTAAAAGACTGAAATATGCAAGTAGAAAGGGATGGATAGAATCAACAGATCCAACCGCTATACAAACCCTAATCTTTGAGCATGGGAGCCACTATAGAGGGGTCTCCCGCCCCGGCTATGTGGAAGAACTTGAGTACTTCACGCAATGTATACTTTCAGGAACCAATCCACATGCCGACGCAGAAGACGCTTATTATGCGTTAAAAACCCTAGACGCCATGGTCAAAAGTATTAATAAGGGGGAAAGAATCCAAGTCAACTGAAATCTTATAACGTTATAACCAACCAAAAGTTTAAAGAGCATTTAAAAACATATGTAGAAGCATGTTTAGAAATTTAAGTCCCTACACCATAGGCATCCATAAACCTTTACATGAAAACATTAAACTAGCTAAGCTCGGGAATTTTCAGGGCGTTGAAGTAAACATAAACGAAATCTCCAACCTCGTCAAGGATAAATCCCTAAATTACGTGAAAAGAGTATTCTCTGAGGAGAGAATAAAACCAGGTGGGTGGTGGCTACCTTTCGATTGGCGCGGAGAAAAAGACTCCTATGAAAGGGGATTAAAGGAGCTGAAACACCTAGCCTCAGTAGCCGCTGAAATAGAGTGCCCAAGAGCCTTCACATACATTTTACCCTTCTCAGACGATAAACCCTTTGGAGACAACTTTAGATGGCATATAACTAGACTTAAACCGATAGCCAGCATCCTAAACGAGAATGACTGCATGCTCGGATTAGAGTTTGTGGGCACAGAATCGTTAAGAGTAGGCCGCAAATACACTTTCATATACAATTTAAATGGAACATTAGATTTATGCAGAGCGCTTGAAACCGAGAACGTAGGCATCCTCCTTGACAGCTGGCACTGGTACGCATCAGGAGGAACTCTGGAAGAGCTAATGAAACTTAGAGGCAAGGATGTTATATATGTTCATGTAAATGATGCACCAGCAAATGTGCCACTAAATAAACTTATAGATAATATAAGATGCCTACCTGGAGAAACAGGCATAATAGATCTAATAGGCTTTCTTAAGGTTTTGAAAAACATAGGCTACGACGGACCGGTAACACCTGAACCATTCAGCGAAAAAGTCAACAGAATGAAGCCTGAAGATGCTGTGAAAGTAACAGGCGAAGCGCTAAAAAGAGTCTGGGAAAAAGCCGGTTTACCAAACTGAAACTCATTCTCTATTAGCTAAGTACAACATACTTACAGGGTAAGTTTTCCATTTACTACGCAGGCACGTAGATGCACACCATAGAGTCTATTGAACGGCCTCAATTTATTACATTGCTCAATATAACTGAAACTAAATAAAAATTGGCAGATATCTTAAAGCGGAACATTTAAAATTTCCGAATATCTATCTCCTTTCCAGCGTATCCCGCTTAAAGGGGGATACCTACAGTACGTCGAAGGTTAAATGTATAACTTCATAATCTTTGCCTACACTGCGCCTCATATCTCCTAACATGCAAGTCCGAGTGACTATGTATGAGAGCAATGTATCTTCATCATATATTTGATCCAGAGATGAAACAAATATACTACTTCCGGAAAGGTCTCTATTATCGCTTGCAAACAAGGCTTGTGAACGGTACATGCATTGCTCTCATACATAGTAAAGGCTGCATGTTAGGAGATATTAGGCCGCTAATCTGCAAGGTCTGGCCATTCTGGTGGAAGAGCGAATCAAACCTTTCAACAAGCAATTTCTAAATAGAGATTAACGGAGACTGCACGATGGCAACATTGTGGAACATGCCTGCAAATCAGATTCTAATGGAGTTTGTTTCATCAGAAGATGATATAAAAAGGGATCTCCTGACCCTGACCTTAAATAGAGCAATCAAAGAGCATGGCAAAATTCTGAAAGAAGCAATTCGAAGAAGAATCCCACCCCAAAAATTATTAGATTGGATTCTCGCCAGCATAAAATCAGGGGGTTTATAGCACTAATTATACCTGTTAAAAGCGCTATTTTCAAAACCAATTATTTTTACATCCCAAAAATGGTGGAGTTACAGTAACATTAGGAAAAGACCTCTTAAAGGGTTATAACTGCATGTTTATTTTTCTTAAAGTAGTCATTGTTTTCCTGGTTTCTTTGAATACATCTATAACCGTAATCCCCCTTCTGCCTTTAATCACCATTCCAGCAGCAATTAATGTCGACCCAATAATGTCTGAGATAAATGGTTCTGGAAAGGCTATACACGCCACACCAGTGGCAATTAATTTTGACCCTAAATCGCCGCCTCCAGAACCGCCAATTAAGCCCTTCACCGACTCAGCAACCCTCACACTACCGCTCATTATATCAGCAACCTCATTAAAAGTTTGACTGATAACTCTGAGATCCCTTGATAATTTCACAGTTTCCTCAAGTCTCATGAAAGACACCAAGTACAAAAAGACACCCTGTGAATATTAACTCTATTAACATGCTGAAATATACAGTCATGTGAACTTTAGGTTCATGTGCTTTAACATTACACTTGCTTGGAAAATTTTCAAAGGTTTTTTACGAATCTTCCTGATAGTCTAAGGTTAAAAATATAAATTTGGGCTGAGAAATAAATGGTTTAAAATTTTATGAGGCGTTTGGGAGAATTATTAAAAAAGGCTAGAGGAGCATTGGGTTAATGTTAAAGACAACCAAGGGAAATGATAACGAGATCCCGCAAAATGATAAAAAAGTCCTGCGAGATCTTGGGAGAAAAGTTTTCGAGATCGCTACTTCAAGCGTTAATGAGGAGTACATTGAGTTGCAGAAGTGCATAAATAGGTTGGAGTTTGTGAAGCCGATTGTATACATTTATGAGATCCCGTGGCATGAGGTAGATGTTTATGGTGAGCTCAAGCTGAAGACGAGACACCCCTTATGCCGTAGGTATGAGGAGAGGCTGCGTCGCATAATATATAAGTGGAACCACGGGCTTGGGGCACCTATAGATGATCCGAGATTTACGTATCCTGGTTTAGAGCCAGCCATCATACAACTTCTTCAAGATTATGTCAACGATTCGGGCTATGGCCTTAAAGTAGACGAGGATATCGTGAAGACGGATGATAGAAACCCGGTTGTATCTCATCGCTTCCATGTTCAGATTAAAAGCGAGGAGGATATTGAGAAGATTAAAATTCCTAAAATTACGTTTGACTCCGAGAGAGCGGAGAGGGATTTCCATATATTATGTGACATCTTTGACGGAATCTTACCTGTGGAGAGGCGTGGTGTATCATCATTCTGGTTTGCACCATGGGATGAACTTGTACAATGGACGGGTGTGAAGGAGGTTCTCATAGACATGTTTCGTAGGCCAGGCTACGTTCATAAACTTGTGGAAAGAATGGTTAACGTGTGGCTGCATCGACTAGAGCAATACATGAAATTAGGTTTGCTGAAAGATGACCCAATGAAACTCTGGGGGGTTGAGACGGCACAAGTGTTTGCAGCCGCTTCCCCATCCATGCATGAGGAGTTCGCGCTAAAACATGAGAGACCGTGGTATGAGAAGTGGGGGTACAATTATTACGGTTGCTGCGAACCCCTACACCATAAAGTTGACATCCTAAAAAGAAATATTCCAAGATTACGCAAGATTTCAATCAGCCCATTTGCAGACTTTAATCAAGCGGCCAAAAATATCCATGACGAATTTGTAATCGCCTGGAAACCAAGCCCCGCAGTCTTCGCTGCCCCAGTCTGGGATCCAGAGGCGGTGAGAAGAGACATGGAGGAGAAACTGAGGATAGCAAGAGAGCACAACTGCATAATTGAAATACACATGAAAGACATAAGCACGGTAAACTATCAACCCCAACGCCTATGGGAATGGGCACAAATAGCATTTAAAGCTGCGGAAAAATATGCGCAATAAATAATCGTTTTATACACCTATACCTATTGCATCTCCTAATTTATAGTTTTATGAAAGAGTGACAGGATACGACATTATCCATTGTGAACTTTCCTGGACTTGATGGGTGTCCGTAAACTCTTTAATCATCAACTTCGTCATAACCATAATACACAATTTAATAATTTAATCTTCAAATAGATCTGCAAGGGAGGGTTTGAGTCAAAGACGCCTAAGTTACGACTGTGTCAAGCAGTTTCGTATCTGCCCTGCAATCCCTTCACAATCCAGGGTGTCTCAGACTTATGGAAGTATGACCCGTAATATGAGGCTAGAGATATCGCTACCTCACCTCTTTCATCTATTAGGTTGCTTCTTTCCTTTGGATCCTCAACCAGATAGTACAGTTCATCAGGCTGGCTATCAGGCCTCTTTATATAGCTCCATTCCTTATTCCTTATGCAGCGGTCTACGGCCTCGTGGTATCCTGAAATAACATGGCTTCTATGCTCGCTTCTCGTGCCCTCAATTAACTCTAGAAAACTTGATCCCTGCATGCATCTAGATTCTGACTCGAATCCCAAGATTTCCAAAACGGTTGGCAAAATATCTGGAAACTGAATAAGCGCATCAATATCTTCATGTCCACAGTCGGGTAAGTGCATGATAAATGGAACTTTCAAAAGCTCATGATACATTCTATCAGGTCCCTTAAGGAATTTCCCGTGGTCTGCAAGCGGATGACCATGATCAGCTGTAACTACTATAACGGAATTCTCGTAGTATCCTAGATCCTTTATGGCTTCGAGAAATCTTCCAAAACAATGGTCTACAAATGATGCTTCACCCGCATATAAGCCCCTAATATAATTAATCTGCTCGTTCGTGGCCCATTTCTCAGCATAACCACCCATTGGCAGAATGAGCCTAGGTCCATTATATGAAGTGTCAGTGTAAGTATCGAATCTTTGAGGTGGATCCCAAGGCTCATGTGGATCAAAGCAATCCACCCAAAGAAATACATGTTCGTGAACACGGTTATCTTTAAGCCATTTAATAGCCTCACTGAAAACCTTGGCTGGAAAATAATCCTCCTCCGACTTAAAGTCATCAGTGTTTGATAAATATTTAGCAACAAGCCTTCTCCAAGATTCCGGATAATTCTCGTTCACGTAATCCTCTACTCTTCTCTTTGGCGGCGAGGATGTGTAAGCGTCATATTCTTGACCCCTAATCCACCTAAAACAATTGAAGCTCCTATGAAAGTTCATATCTGGCCTAAATAGGTGATAAGTGTCTGATATAAGCCCACAAACATACCCGCGCCTTGATAAAATGTCAGCTGCGGTGATGTCCTTTGGATATGGTAAAAGCGGTTGCCAAGGCCTATAAGGTAAAGAGAACATCCCGGTCAGCATCTCGTATCTTACGGGTACAGTAGGCAAACCAGATGGATAAACATTGTGAAAGACAAGACTCTCCCTAGCGAACTCGTCAAGATTAGGTGTTTTACACGCGGGAATGTCCTCGAAAATCCTAGTACCCTTATTATAGAAACTGATGTGATCCTGCCTGAAACTATCCAAAACTATAAATATAAAATTCTTTACAGCATTCATAAGAAGCCACCGATTTAACTAATTTAATCAATATTAGTTTTCTGAAACCTATGAATCATTTAAATATTTTCAGTCAATTCTCAGATATCATTTACCTCAAGCCACATTACTTTTAAATATCTACTAGATATGTGAATTAGAATGGGGGTAATAGTTTATGAAGCAAAACAAAGACCCTCAAAATTTAGATCAAGAAGCCAAAGAAAAAGTAGAGAAACTGCTTTCTGAAATGACTTTAGAGGAGAGGATTGGGCAATTAAGGGCTAAGTGGCTTATGCCGTGGAGCCAATTGTTTGACATATTTAGATTCGTGCCGCCGGAGAAGAGGGAGAAGCTAACGGATTTTATGTTCTCAATGTTTTTTGCCGAGAGGGAGGTTTCGGGAATAATAACTTCATCTTTCATTCGAGGGCACTGGAGGGAGTTTCTTGAAAAAGATAGAAACATCGGTATGTTGAGTATAATTTTACGATCCTTTCCGCCGAAGGAGGCGGCGGAACTTCACAATAGCATCCAGAAGTTTATTCTCGAAAACACGAGGCTTAAGATCCCCGTGATAATTCACGATGAGGGTTTACATGGATGCATGGCCCAGGGGTGCACGATATTTCCTCAATCTATAGCGTTAGCTAGCACATGGAATCCTGAATTAGTTGAGAGGATAGGGGTAGCCATAGGCAGGGAGACCAGGGCCCACGGGATTCATCATCTTCTTTCTCCAACAATAAATATTGCCAGGGATCCAAGATGCGGTAGGACTGAGGAAACCTATGGCGAAGATCCGTATCTTGCCTCGGTTATGGCAGTAGCATTTATTAGGGGAGTTCAGAGCCAGAAGGTTATATGCACACCTAAACATTTCGCCGCAAACTTTGTAGGTGATGGCGGAAGAGACAGTAACGCAATACACTTTTCAGAGAGACTTCTTAGAGAGATTTACTTTCCAGCTTTTAAAGCGGCTATCCAAAAAGGCGGGGCACTATCGCTAATGGCAGCCTACAACTCTATCGATGGAGTCCCATGCTCATGTAACAAGTGGCTTTTAACCGAGATACTTCGAGGGGAGTGGGGTTTCAAGGGGTTTGTGGTTTCAGACTACGGCTCCGTCTCAGGCCTTATAACTCATCATGGGGTTGCAGCGTCAAAAGCTGAGGCCGCTAAAAAGGCTTTGGAAGCTGGCTTAGATATGGAGCTGCCTGAGTCAGACTGCTTTGAGCATCTTCCAGATCTAGTTAGGGAGGGAAAGATTTCGGAGGAAGTAATTAACGAGGCTGTTCGACGAGTTTTAATGGTTAAAGCATGGCTTGGGTTGTTTGAGGAACCATTCATCGACCCTGAATACGCTGAGAAGATATGTGATTGTGATGAGCATAGAAAATTAGCCTTGGAAGCGGCGAGGCAGGGAATAGTTCTACTGAAGAATGATGGAATACTACCACTAGCTAAGAATTTAAGGTCTATCGCCGTTTTAGGGCCCAACGCGGCTGTAATGAGGCTTGGAGGATACAGTGGATACGGGGTTAAAGTGATTTCACCACTAGAGGGGATTAGAAATAAGGTTTCAGAGTTCACGAGGGTATACTTCGCGGAAGGCTGCAGTTTAACTGGAACATCAAGAGAGGGATTTAGGGATGCTCTGAAGGCCGCTAAGAACTCTGATGCTGCAGTATTATTTGTGGGGAACTCCGTGCCGGAAACCGAGGGAGAGCAAAGGGATAGATGCAACCTAGATTTACCAGGCGTGCAGGAGGACTTGATTAAAGAAGTATGTGACTTAGAGATTCCAACAATCGTGGTACTCATTAATGGAAGCGCGGTAACCATGACTAAATGGATAGACAAAGTGAACGCAGTGGTTGAAGCATGGTATCCGGGAGAGGAGGGTGGGAACGCAATAGCAGACGTTTTATTCGGCGACTATAACCCAGGCGGAAAACTACCAATAACATTCCCGAGAGCCGTTGGACAGCTCCCGCTCTATTATAACCAAAAACCCTCAGGTAGAGTATATGATTACGTTGACTTAAGAGGAACACAATACCAATTCCCATTCGGCTATGGACTAAGCTACACAAAATTTGAATATAACAACCTGAGAATAACTCCGGAAAAGATAAACCCCGAGGGAAAAGTGAAAATACAATTTGATGTGAAGAATATTGGCAGATATAAAGGGGATGAAGTCGTTCAACTCTACATACACGACCCATTAGCTAGCATAACGAGACCGCTCAAGGAGCTCAAAGGATTCAAGAGAATAACCCTTGAGCCGGGCGAATGGAGAAACGTTGAATTCACTCTAGGCCCAGGAGAACTCTCCTTCTACGACATAAACATGAACCTAGTAGTAGAACCAGGATTATTTGAGGTTATGATAGGCAGCTCATCAGAGGATATACGGCTAAAGGGAACATTCGAAGTAGCATAAAACTTCTCAAATTTTAGCCTTTTTCCTTTTTCATTAAAACTATTTAAAACTATTAGCAATAGAATGTTGAAGGCAACTATCCATCATTCCGCGAGAAGCCTATTGACTATTTCTTTATATTTATTAGTCTTTCGATAGTGCCTGATTCTGTAATTGAAGAAGTCTCGAAGTCTGAGAAATTAACCTATGATGTGATAAAGAAGAGGAATTGAGCTTAGGTTTAGTGATCAAAGGGAGTATTGAGCTTCTAGGATGGTGAAATACCTCAAGCAGCCGGAAATAGACTTTCTAATGGGGCATATCTCAGCTAACGTTTTCATGTCAAACTACTTCAACCCAATATGGATCAAAGACCTAAAAGACCGCACCTTGAGAGAAGAAAAAGAAATTCTAAGTGAAATAAGCGAAAACCGATGAATTGATTTTATCATTTTGGATTTTACGCTCTAGCATTTCTTACTTATTTTTTCTTAGCAAAGTTTAAAAAGAATTTATAAGTCCATTAAATAGTAATTTATTTTGGAAGAGTGAGAGATGACAGAGAATAAACTGAATGAACTGTCTGGTAAAGATTGGATAAAATTTACGAAGTCCTGGGTTGTTTATAATTCTAAGGGAGAAAAAATTAGTGACTATAATAGACCAGAAAATAGAAAAGTATCGGAAAAAAGTTGGTTTATACATGTTCCTCCTCCCAGAGACGATGATAAAATCAAGCATCCTGCAAGTTTCCCTGAATCTTTAATTAAGGAGTTTATAGAATTCTTTACAAAAAAGGGAGAATGGGTTTTAGACCCATTTTTAGGTAGTGGTTCAACATTAATTGCATGTTATGAATGTGGTAGAAACGGCATAGGAATAGAATTATCTGAATATTGGGCGAACATAGCTAAATTAAGGTTAGAAAACGTAAAAAATCAAACCAAGATAGATAAATTCATTGGTGAAGAAGAGACAAAGCAAATAATTGTTACAGGAGATTCAAGAGAGATTGACAAAATATGGAAAGAGCAAGGGTTCCCAAAAGTTAAATATGTTATAACATCTCCACCCTATTGGAACCAGCTGAAAAGAAACTATATCCGTCAAAAAGAGAGAAAAGAAGAAGGTTTGCCCACATTATATTCAGATGACCCAAAAGATTTGGGAAACATTGATGATTATGCGAAGTTTCTGCTTGAACAAAAGATGATATTTGATAAGGTTTATGATGTCGTTGAGGATGGAGGTTATCTTACAATAATCACAAACAACATTTACGCTGATGGAAGGCTTTATCCTCTCGCATTCGATACGTTACTGTTGTTAAGTGAAAAATGGGTTCCTAAAGATGAAAAATTATGGCTGCAAGATGACAAGCCTCTTATTCCTTTAGGAGTTTATTCAAGTTATATCGGAAATAGGCATCATCAATATTGTCTCATTTTTAGAAAAGAAGGGAGGAAAATAGAGCAGCAAATGAGATTTTTCAATGAATTAGTTAGGAAACTCTACGGCGGGTTACGTCATGAGTCTGAGTCATGATGAATTGGCTGAATTTTTGTCTAGGGTTATATTACAAAAATTTAGAGACTTATTTGGCAATGTTTTTATTTCGAACATTTCAATGGATTTTCCCAAACCAGACTTCATTTATGTTCCTTATGAAATGAGAAACATTCAAGAAATAGAAAGATATATAGGACAAACAACATTAACAGGAGAACGTTTACCCCTTCCGGTATCTTTTGAAGTAAAAACACCGTATGTTTATAAGCACGAATATATCACTGGAATTGGACAAGCAATTAGTTATAACTCGGTTTTTCCACTGTCATATCTAGTTATCCCTGATTTTAATATGGAAAGGTTCGAGGTTTCAGATTTTGTAAAGGAAATCGTAGAAACTAATGATTTGAAGATTGGGCTTTTCTCATATAAAATGGAAAATCCAAAAGAAATCGAGTTAATCAAGGAAGCTTCAATAGTCAGAACTCAAGCAAGACGTATAAAA
The DNA here is from genome assembly GCA_038859955.1 of Bathyarchaeia archaeon. Classification (GTDB taxonomy): domain Archaea; phylum Thermoproteota; class Bathyarchaeia; order Bathyarchaeales; family DTEX01; genus DTEX01. The sequence continues at coordinate 99,054 of JAWCEH010000001.1, forward strand.
GAGTCAGTAAAGGGCATTAGGCGTTCTTACTCCTACTGGAGAGAAACAATTCCTGAAGAGGTCTTCGAAGCACTGAGAATTTCAAAAGAATTAGAAGGCATCCAAGAACCTAATATCTTAAATGAAGTTCTAAAGAGATTTTGGAATGAAATATTATCAAGAAGATTTCCGAAAACAACAAGAGTATCTTCATTTCTACTTAATTACAAACTCTTTTTGATACAAAATGCATTGCTTGACGCATCAGGGCGCCTTACTGCTATAGGTAGGCATACGCTAACCTTAGGTGAGAGATTTGGAAAAGAAAGTGAGACATTTAGAGAAATAATTACTTATGTCATGTTGAAATATGGTGGGCATTATGTTCTCTTATCGAAGATATATGAAGAACAAAGTCAGATGAGTAAGGAACAACTCTCTTCTTGGGAGACATGGGTTGATGAAGTGGTGAGAAAACTAAGAGAGCATGATTATTATATTTCTAAGGACGATTTCAGAACCGACCTTCCACGAATGCTTTTTGCTTACGAGCGATATTTTTGTGGTATTGCAGAAAGTCGTTTCATAGAAGGGAGAGGAATTTCAATTAATTTCCCAAAAATAATCGCGATTTTAGACAAGGGTTCAAAGCTATTCTCAACTATAGAGTCAACTTTATCGTTCTAGAACATGTTTTATGTCAAATTATTTTGTGATTATGGGGTTTCAAGATTATGTATGGATTAGAGAATGTTTTCAGGTTTACGCTCATATATATGAGCGTATTGTGGGTTCGGGGATAAAAATTTTTATAATGGAATGCTTTGTTATAAGTGAAAAAACTGCTTTTTTTCCGTTTTTAGTTATTTTCGAAAGAGGGGTTTAGGAAATTGGGCTTTTCTTTTTGATCTTTCATTGAATGTAATAGGTGTAACAGAGTTCAAGAATATAGAACTACAGCTATTTGTGAAGATGTGAAAAATTTAACATTGGCTGTTATTTTTGCTCTTTGATTTTCTTTTATGATTTCGTTTAGGTCTAGCTTCCTGACGCGATGGAAAATAACGTGGAGGAAGCGTTGCTCCTTATCGCTATAGGATTTTAGGTTTAAGTATGCTTCAAGAACCTTTCTTTCCCTCTCAGTTAGCAGCCTAGTTCTAACCATATCGCTCATTCTCCTATATAATTTTATGTTCTTTGAATGCTTCGAGGACATCGTATAGTGCTACTGTATCGTAGATTTCGGTTGTCTTTATTGAGGCGTGACCTAATATTGTCTGTATTATTCTTAATGGTACTCCTTTACGTCTTAGTAGGGTTGCGCATATATGCCTCAACATATGTAGATGAACTCTTTCAGAGTTGGGGATGCCGGCTTTCCTAGCATACTTCTTAATTAGATTTCTAACCTACCTATCCGTAATATTGAATAAAGGGTTCAGGCTTCAACCCATTCTCCCTAATATAGCGCTTAAGGTTAGATTCAAATCGGCTGAAAACTCTAAGCCATTTTGATAGGAGGGGAGTATACCTAACTTTCCCCTCTCTTCCCCTACCCTTCTTCTGCCTAGTCTTACCATGAACCGTAGGTTCCCGGTTGGAGCCCCGGGCGGGATTTGAACCCGCGACCCGCGGCTTACAAGGCCGCTGCTCTAACCGCTAAGCCACCGGGGCTCTTGTTTCTGCATGAAAGCATCAGATACTTACGAAAGCAAGGTGCAAATTTTTTACCGTAACTATGCTCTTAGCATCTTGATCAATTAGCGAATTTAAGTTATATTTTAATTCTCGCTCATTAATTTTTTGTAGAGAGTGATAAGGTTTGTCTAACGAAATTAGGGAAAATGATCATATTCTATTGTATCTGGATGATAAAAGGACGTACATGGTTAAGGTTGAAAGAAATAAGGTTCTCCACACGCATAAGGGCTTCATAAATATTGGTGATCTTATTGGTAAAGAGTTTGGTGCACGTGTAAAGAGCAGTATAGGAGCTGAGTTTATAGCATTTAAACCAAGCGTAAGGGATTACGTATTTAAGAGTACTAGGGGAACGCAAATAATATATCCTAAGGATATAGCTCTCATTATTTTGTTTGGCGACATAAAGCCTGGGAGCCGCGTTGTTGAGGCTGGAACGGGTGTGGGAGCTCTAACAACGGCCTTGGCACTTTATGTGAAGCCATCAGGTCGGGTGTATAGCTATGAGGTTAGAGGCGAGTTCCTCGAGGTCGCGCACAAAAATCTTGAGAGAGCTAATGCGCTTGATTACGTTGAACTAAAAAATAAGGATATAACGCAGGGGATAGATGAGAGTGATGTTGACGCTGTCGTTTTAGATATGGCTACACCATGGCTTGTCGTATCCCACGCCTATAAAGCGCTAAAAGGAAGCGGTTCATTCATATCGTTCAGCCCAACCATAGATCAAGTAGTAAAAACTGTTGATGAATTAAAGGTAAACAACTTCGCAAATATAGAGACCATAGAATGTTTCATCAGAAGAATGCGAGCTGAAAAAGGAAAAACCCGTCCAGAAACTTTAATGACCGGTCATACAGGTTACATAACTTTTGCGAGAAAAGCTCTCCCATAGACGTATCATAAAGCCGAGAAACCAGTAACTTTGAAAACTAGAAGAGATGATATATTTTTAAGGAAGATTACTCTTAAGGGAGAGGTGTAAATTAAACGCTGCATAATGAAAAATGGGGCGCTTAAATTGAAGGATGAAAAAGAAGCAAGCGATATGTTTATGGGAATTAAACGTATCTGGAATAATCAATTTTTTAGATCTCTTCTCATGCTTGCCGTATTAGTGTTAGGCGTATTCGCGTTTCAAAGAGCTCTTGTTTTAATTTTGAGAACAGAATATCCCTTAACAACGCCGGAATCCTGGAGCATGTACCCAACAATCAAGAAAGGAGATCTACTAATTATTCAGGGTGGATTTGAAGGCAAGGATATAAACGTTGGTGATGTAATTGTTTTTAAAGACCCTAGAGGCGGCTCAATACCTATTGTCCACAGGGTCGTATACAAAGAATATGATGAGACGCGAGGAGAGTGGATATTTAAGACGAAAGGAGATAATAATATCACCTCAGATCCCTGGATTGTTCGGGAGAATTACATATATGGCAAAGTTATATTTGTCATACCTTACCTTGGTTATATTAAAATTTATTTAGGCAATGAGATTGGCATAGCATTAACCATTATATTGCTCGTCGCGCTCTTGCTTCTTGAGAACTGGGATCTACTAAAAAGTAAAGATAATGAAAAGAAGGAGAAAACTAACAATTCATTGGAATCAAGGGAAGAATAGATATAAATATACGTCGCAACATAAATCCTTTATAAGAATATATATTTGTTTAAAAGGTTACTTGGAGGACTATTAGATGTCTCATCCCCCAGTTAAGGTTAAAATAGAAAATGTGGTCGCATCTGCAACATTAAATCAAAAGATTGATTTAAACGCTGTTGTGAAAGGTTATCCGGGCGTTGAATATCGTCCTGAACAGTTCCCTGGATTAGTTTTTAGGCTCAAAAGACCAAAAACAGCAACATTGATTTTTAACTCAGGCAAGATGGTTTGTACGGGCGCGAAGTCTGAGAAAGAAGCCCGAAGGGCAGTTATGAGAGTAATTAAGGAGCTTAAGAGAAGCGGAATAGTAATAGTTGGCAAGCCTGAACTAAAGATACAGAATATTGTTGCTTCGGCCAATCTTGGTGGAATGATAGATTTAGAGAAATCTGCTTATACTCTGGGTAAAACAATGTACGAGCCAGAGCAGTTTCCGGGTTTAATCTATCGAATGGACGAGCCGAAGGTTGTCATACTCCTTTTTGCAAGCGGTAAACTTGTCTGTACTGGCGCAAAGAGAGAGGAGGATGTATATAAAGCAGTAGATAATTTACAGAAGAAACTTGAAAAAGAAAAGCTAATATATTATGAGTGAACAGGTTTACACTGGCTCAAAGGAAGAGGCGACTTTGAACTGACGGCCACCGAATGCTATGATCATAATATGATAAAAGAGATTCTTGAAGAACCCTTAGTGATTCGGAGAACTATTCTAGAGGAACAGGAGAACATAAAACAGATAGCCAATAAGATTAAAACTGAAAACTATGAAATAATATATATGACCGGAAGCGGAACAAGCTATCACGCTGGATTGGTGAGCCAATATGTCCTTTCAAGTCTCACAGGCTTAACAACTAACACAATATTGGCTTCAGAGTTCCAGCGCTGGATACCACCAAGTCTACAAAGGAAAACACTTTTAATAGCCATATCCCAGTCAGGTGAAAGCACAGACGTCATTGACGCTGTTAAAGCCGCGCTGAAAAGAGGAATAGATGTACTCGCGATAACAAATACTCCTGGAAGCACGCTTGCAAGATTAGCAAATTACGCGATTTTTCCAAGGTCCGGTATGGAAGTAGCGGTTCCAGCAACGAAAACATACATAACACAGCTTATGACTGTCTTCATGCTATCCATTGAGATGGTAGCATCAAAGGGGTATACAAAGAATATTGAGATCTTAAGAGAGAAATTGTATGATGTACCAAATATAATTGAAGAGATTTTTAGACTCAACAGAGAAATTATCCGCGAGTCGGCCAAGAGGTATAGCAATAAAAATTTAATATTTGTTTTAGGCAGTGGGCCAAATTACGCCACTGCTCTTGAAGCAGCATTAAAGCTCAAAGAAACATGCATGGTTTTTGCAGAGGGATTTGCAGCCCGCGAGTTTCTACATGGCCCAATAAGACTTGTTGATGAAAGAACCTTAATGATTCTAATCGCTCCCTCAGATGAGATAAGTGATTACGTTAGTTTAGGCAGAAGCTTTAAAAGTTTTGGGGCTGGTGTACTCTCCATCCTAGAAAAAACAGGGGAGTCAGACATTCTCGCCAGGATTTCTGATGATGTTTTTTATATTCCTTATGGCTTGCCTAAAATTTTCTCCCCGATGATATTTATTGTACCAATTCAGTTATTCACATATTATATGTCGGTGTTTAAAGGTCTAAACCCCGATAGACCGGAAAAACTTGTTAAGGTGGTAAAATAGAATGAAGGTAAAGGCTGTAATATTTGATATTGAAGATACATTGTACGATTCTTCTCTCCAAATGAGGATGGCGAGGCTTAACGCTGTAAGGGCAATGATCGAGGCCGGCCTTCCAGCAGACCTTGAAAACGCATATAAAAAATTGGAGGAAGTAGTTGAAGAGTATGGTCCGCATTATAACAAACATTTTGACAGATTGCTTGAGCGTTTAGGACTGAAATGGAACCCCAGAGTTATAGCTGCCGGTGTTGTTGCCTACCGTGAAACCAGTCAAGCCTATCTTAAACCTTTTCCTGATACTTTTCCAACATTGATTAAATTACGTGATCAAAAGTATAGGTTAGGTGTAGTCTCAGACGGCATAGCTGTCAAAGAGTGGCAGAAACTCATACAACTAGGTGTTCATCATTTATTTCACTCAGTTATAATATCAGAGGAGCAGGGAATTGCGGAGTTAACGAGCAAAATATTTGAGAGATGCCTTAAGGAATTAAGTGTTAAGCCAAAAGAGTCCCTTTACGTAAGTAGCCGGCTGAATAAAGCAATACAACACGCGAATAAAGCTGGTTTAATTAGCGTTAGACTCATAAGGGGAGACTATTATATAGAGAAGCCAGAGTCCGCTGAGGCCAGCGCAAAATATGAAATAGAGAAACTCTCAGAAATCTTCGATATAATAAAGGTTATAGAAGCCTCTCAATAGAAGCAGGGAATATACTCTCTCACTCTAAACCTAACATTTAATCTTGAGACTAAATCTTGGATTTTTGAGATATCAATCTCTGGCAATCTTACGGCTGTAACCTCAACATCTAGAGACTCGCACTTGGCTCTTCGAATAAATTCTATGACACTCTCATATGCATCCCTGAAGACTGGTTTACAAATTCTATTATACGTCTCTCTGTCATGCCCATTTAGGCTTACGCTCACGATATCAATACCCGCCTTTTTCAGTTCCCTCGTAACATCTCTTCCAGGATTAAGCAGGAGAGCGTGACCATTAGTATCTAATCTAATCCTAAGAAAAGGATGATACCTCTTAATCCACCCTGCGACTTCTAAGATGCAATCAAGCCTAATAGTGGGCTCGCCAAAACCGCAGAAAACAACCTCCTTCCATTTTCTCCTAGAAATATGTTGCCTTAAATTCTCAATTACCTGTTCAACGCTTGGCTCGCTCCTAAACTTAAGTTTGAAACCCGATATGCCATTCCAGAAGTGTCTAAAGCAAAAGTAACATTCGTTAGAGCACCTGTTAGTAATGTTTAAGTAAAGTGAGTTGCCCAACCAATATACGATTTCTCCATCCTGTTCAAATTGTTTATTCATGCTACTCCAGCAACCTAGACTAAGAACCTAACTCAACTAAAGACTTAAGTTTTCTCTTCTAGGTTGACCTCTTAGATCTTAAGATTATAAGCCCAGTTGCAACATGACAGCCGGAGCACGTGAAAAATACGGATTCAAAACCGAAATTGCTGGCTATTAATGCAGCGATTATCGCCGCTATTGATCCAGCAACGTCATATGCAGATTCGGAGATACCGATTATCCAACCTCTTTTTCTCTTGTCACCTAACTCCATTATTAGCGCTAAACGAGCTGGATCCTGGAGAGCATTTGATATTCCAAAGAATAACTCTATCAAGTACAGGTATATTATGTTAAAAGCAAATATGTAAGCAAGCGAACAAAAGGCGCCTAATATTACTCCGATGAGAAAAACTCTCTCTTTTCCATAAATATCAACCATTTTTCCAGCTGGCGCTTTGAAAATAGCTGATGCAAGTCCAAAAATCGTTAAAAGCATACCAACATCAAATATTGATGCAGAAAATCTATTGAGAACAAATATTGGATATATCGGGCCTAGCAGACCCACGCCTAAAGAACTCAGAGAACTCAGCGTTACCATGAACATCATCTGCCCTCTCCGCATAGACTCTACCCCCTAAGGGTAAGGCGGAGATGCAAGCATTTATTATTGGCCTAATGAGGGAAACCGACATCTCGGGGTCTGCATGCCTCCAATAAATATTCATATTTGGGGATTAAAATAAACCTTACGGGCCTTTAAAGTGCTCCCAGCCTTTTTTCTCGATGTGTATTCTTACCCCCTCTATCTCTGCCACAATCATCCGCTCCTCTATAACCTTACCAATTTCTATTAGTGATGTTCCGATGCTATCAAGAGCCTTTTTAGCCTCACACCACATGTCAGGCTTAATGGTGACAACGAGCTCGTATTCTTCTCCACCATAAAGGCATAGACTAAACGGATCTAGGTTATATTCCTCAGCGAATAATTCCACCTCAGGCGCTATTGGAATCTTATTTATGAGAAAACCAACCTTACTTGCTTCTGAGAGTTCGTATAGGCTCCACGCCAGACCATCGCTGGAGTCTATTGATGCTGTTAACACGCCTAGACCAGCTAAAGCTAATCCCTCTCTGAGTCGTGCCTTTGGCATGAGAACCGACTCAACCAACGGTTTTCTTATATGCTCAGTTAGAGTTAATCCTTCTAGTAAGATCTTTAGCCCAGAGGGAGGCTTTCCGAAGAATCCGGTTACCGCAACTATATCTCCGGGTGTAGCTCCACTACGCCTAACAATTCTACTTCCATCACAAAGGCCAAATAACGCACAATCAATTATCAAATCTGATGCTTCATTTGTATCTCCGCCTATAACATAGGCACCATACTCTCTTGCGCCTTCGTTTATACCCAAACCTATCTCTTTTACATCATCCTCAGTGAGGTTAGGCGGCAGACCAAGAGAGACCATAGCAGCCAATGGTATAACACCTTTAGCTGCAAAATCGCTCACGTTCATAATTATAGCCTTTCTAGCAGCCTGCCTCAGACTCATGCCGGGAGGAACATCTGTTTTACCAACAAGCATATCCACCTTAACGATCACTAATTTTTCTCCATTTATTGGAAAAGCCGAGACATCATCTCCAAATGGAATTGGCATATTTGGCATGGATTCTAAAAATTTCAGTATGGTTTTTATTGCACCCCTCTCGCCTAGATCTTTAATCGTTTTCAAATAGCCACTTATCTCCCGCATAAATTAAAATATTTCTTAAACAAAAAATATACTCATTTTTACGTTAGAAAAGTTCTGTATGTTTTAACCGATTCCGCGAGAACAAGACCTTGAAGATCAGTCTCCGGTTTGTTTACATTATAAATTTTTAGGCTTGGACTCCTGCTCATGAGTTTAATTTTATCCGGATATTCCCCGCCGGGTAAGAGGAATATGACTATTTTGTGACCGAGATCAGCTATACTCTCAAGTATTGGTATAGCTTCATCAATGTTCTGCCATCCGCCATCGGTAATTATCACAATAAAGCAGTTTCCAGGATTTTCCGAAACGAGTCTCCTAATCTCATAAACTGGGAATACCGTATATTCGTCAAATTTCATTGATAGCACCATTTCCTTCATCTCGCTAGGTGAACTCCAGTCGGCTGAAACATACTTCGTGGAGAAGGTTATCGTTGATGTTTGTCCACCAGCTTTGTACGCGCTCAAGTATGCAATAAATGCTGCTATAGCTGCATCATCATGTATTTTAGACATGCTTAAACTGGCGTCTAGAATCGTGATCTCTGATGGGACAAAACCCGTTACCAACGATTGACCATGAAATGCTGGTTCCTCAATCCACCTTAATGTTGTAACCTCAGGTATTAGGGGTCCTTCATCAAGGCTTACATCTATGTCTAGCTCCTCAATTTCATCCTCTATATACCAATCGTCCGGATATTTTACAACAGCCCAAACTGGTCGCCTAGTTGGGTTTTCAGAGAGATACTGCATAATAACATTTTCAGCCCTAGACCTATACCAGTACCTCTTCCAAAAGGCCTCGTTAAACATTTTTGACTCTATCTCTCCATAGGGTTTTGATAAGGAACTTGGCAGGCGCGGTTCCTCTTGACGCCCACCTATATATGGCTCCATAGGAGACTTCATCGCATTCTTTTCTTCGCCTTGTAAACCTTCTTTTCCTAAACCCTCTGTTGTTTTTTCTTCACCCTTTTTTAATTTACCTCTTTGAGTCTTCACTCTCTCTTCGAGCATCTTTTTAATTTTCTCCTTCTCCTCCAAGGGTAGGCGCGGCTCAATCCATTGCTTATAGAATTTTTCCGCATCTGAAGAGCTAGAGACTCTTCCAAGGATTTCCTCGAACGCTTTTAATGAGCTAGGTAGAAAATCCTCCCTTACTAAGAGTGTATCTTCACGCAAATATTTTTCCAATCTCCTTTTAGAGAGAAGAGTTGGAAGAAGAGTTTTTATCTTAGAAAGTATTATCGCAATCATCTGAACTTTGGTATGCCATGGTTTATCAAGCAATGCTACGGCCAAGAGCTCCTTGGATATATTCTCAAGCACTTTATTACTCGGCTTGTGAATGGGATTTATTTGGAGATAAACTTCCTGAAGAATCTGCTCAAGCAATGATGAATACTCGCTCTTCAAAATCTTCATAAAGTATGGAATCTCCTCAAATCTCCTTGGAAGATAATTTATATTTATCTGTAAATCCGCAAAGAGATGCGTTGCCAAATACGCAAGATCCCAGTTTCCGATAACGCTGTAGGCGGCTTTCTCCAAACTATAGGCTGTTCGTAGGTCATATGGACAATAATGTACATGGGCAAGTTCGTGACGAAAATACCAAAGCAGATACTCTTTTGGGTCGCAACCTTTGGGAACAATGTTCGGCTTGATGTAAACCTCACCATTAACTGCAAAGAAGGGTTTAGGTCTATATTGCCAATCATCTTTCTCGTCGTCGATCATAAGTCTAGCTGGTGGACAGTGAAGTTCCATCCATGCCTGATTAAAGACCTTAATTATGTCATCAATTTGCCCGCTCATCTATTTTAGTCTCCATCGGTTATGACCATAAAATCGCCATCCCATTTGCGTCGCTATGTCTTCGCCCGGCTTCAGTAACCCCTCATTAATCCACTTATCCTCCATCCTTGTAAGTTCTTCGGCAAAAACTACGTCTTCAACTGCGGCGTCCCTCGCCAATCGATAGATTGAAGGATTGAACCCCTTCACCAGCTCATTAAGCAAAGACCATTGCCTTCTTATTCGTCTATCCTCCATTTTTGCCCTTTCTCTCTCAAGTAGGTCCAGTATGTCACTTATAATATTTCTCGCTCGAATTAGGCTTAATCTATGTGAGAAAACCCATAAAGCCATCTGAAATAAATCATCCATGCTAAATTTACCATAAAGCCACTTAACAGCCTTTGCGAGATGCGTTAAGGCAACCGTCGCTCTTTCGCTTACAGGTTCCTTTATCATTCCACACGTATCACGTATAAAGTGGCATCCTTCACAGAGCGTTGGGGGTTTGACTTCCGAATTCTCTTTTTCCCGTATACAGGATTGAAAATCTCTGACAAGTAAATTAATATACCCAATTATTTCCGGGTCTATTTCTATACTAGAAACCTCCTCCCTGATTTCCTGAAGCTCCTCAAACGATAACACTTGCGGCATGGATTCCACAAGATTCCAGTCGTATTTGTCCAGTAGCTCTTGAAGCTGAAACTTTTCGCTAAGGGTTAGTGTTCTAAGAAATATGCATATATCAAATCTATCATAGAATGGTGGTGGATGAATAAATGATGTTGCATCAGAGGGATTCTCATTTGCAATTAGTATGTAATCTTCAACTTTCGACTTCTGTCCATAAGCCCACACTTCACCGAACTGCATTAAATGGTGTATATTCGCTGTTGTATAAGGGTTTAATCGATTCAGTTCATCAATACCTTTACCTCGACTTCTAACAAACGCGGCCCAAAGAACCCGCTCAACACCCTCTTTCTCAAGTGAGGGTATGTGAAGTCTACCAACTACTTCACCTCTCTTAACCTCGGAGGCGCCGGAAACAACTACAAAGTCATCACCAGTCATGCCCTTAAGAAGCATAAGCATAAGCGTTGACTTCCCGACGCCTCTGGGTGCACGTATAAGTGTAGTTGAGCGTGGATGTAGCTGGTTTAACACAAGCATTCTAATCGCTTCCCTATTCCCAACAAAACGAGATGCTATTTCTCTTTCTAAATCTGCTACTTTATTCTGCAGCATTTTTCAATCCTCCTTAGGAGAACGTAACGATAACCGCCATTATAAAGATGATGACAATTAGCCCGCATATCGCAATCTTCATAATCCTCGCTTGCTTATAAAGACGGAGGTTTTCTTCTTCTAACCCCTTTAGGCGCTCTTGAATTATCCTTGCAACTTTTCGATCCATAACCACGGTTTTTGAGAGCTCCTCACCGAAATATATAGAGTCGATAATATCTGATGAACCCCTCTCTATTACAACTCTATCCGTACTCTCGCCCCACGACACCCAGAGGCGCCCCTTAACATCTGACTGTTTCCTTTCAATAGGAGCCTTTTTTGATTCAACCTCAAGAAATCTTCTATATTTTTCACTTGCCATACTCAACACTTTTTCAATAGTATTAAAGTGTTCATCGATGATTTTATCTTTTTTGGAATTATTAAGGTAAAAGATAAACATCGTTATTCTGGAATAATTGTTATATGAAGTTACACTAGCATTAATGTTAGGGGAGAATTACGCTTGAAAGTTGCGGACTTAATTATCAAATTTTTGGAGCGAATAAACGTAGATTTCATGTTTGGTATACCTGGCTCTCAAACATGCCCGCTTTATGACAGCCTCTACTCTTCATCTATAAGACATGTGCTTGTTAGACATGAGCAATCAGCATCCTATATGGCCGATGCATATGCAAAGTTTACAGGTAAAATCGGGGTCTGCGACGGAACAGGTGGACCAGGTGCAACAAACTTGTCAACTGGTGTTGCCACGGCATGGACTGATAGTACACCAATGATGGTTCTTACTGGTCAACAACCCTTAAGCCACTTAGGCAAGGGAGCTTTCCAAGAAATCGATAATGTTGCTCTCTTCTCGCCCATAACGAAATTGTCCACCATGCTAGTGAAGCCAGAGAAAACAATTGAGATTTTAAAGGAATCTTTTAAGGCAGCGGTATGGGGTAGACCGGGACCAGTACATATAAATCTGCCGCTGGATGTGCTGACTCAGCCTGTAGATTACCAGGAAGAGAGATTTATTAAAGAAACCTCATATATTCTCTCTCCACCTAAGCCCTGTGGCGATCCATATGTTATAGATAAGGCGCTTAAACTTTTAGTAGAGTCTTCCAGACCAATTATTTTGGCTGGTGGTGGCGTGCATTATTCTAGCAGATCTAACGAGAATCTTAAGGAGCTAGCTGAATATTTAGATATTCCTGTTGCTACAACCTTTAACGGTAGAGGATCATTTCCGGAGGACCATCCACTATCAGCTGGAAGAATAGGCATTCATTCTCCATCATACAGCGATAAAATTCTATCCGAAGCCGATTTGATTTTAGCTGTCGGATGCCGATTTGCAGCCCTGAGCACTAGACAATGGAATAACATAAATCCAGCAGCCAAATTAATTCACATCGACATAGATCCGCTAGTTATTGGCAGAAACTATCCGGCTGAAGTTATGTAGGCGACGCAAAAAAGGTTTTATCCAAATTACTAGAGAGATCAAAAAGTCTAAATGATATCGGAAAGGAAAGACGTTGTGAGTGGCTTAAATTTATTGAAAACGCTAAGGATGAGTGGAGAAGGACCCGGTGGTATTATAAAACTTCATCAGACGAGATGCCGATAAAGCCGCAGAGGCTCTGCGCCGAGATTCGAAAGGCGTGTAGTAGGGAAACAATCTTCACAATAGATGCTGGAAACAATAAAATGTGGGCCTCAACATTTCTGGAAATCTATGAACCATACACATGGATTCAATCCGGCTGCTTTGGACCGATGGGTTACGCTATACCAGCAGCTATAGCATGTAAACTAGCCCTAAAAGAGCGTAAAAAAGACGTTGTCGCCATATGCGGTGACGGAGGTTTCTATATGAGTATGCATGAACTATCGACAGCTGTTCAGGAGAAGACGCCAATATTAATATGCGTGTTTAATGACGGCGCATTAGGCACGATAAAGCATAATCAGAAAAACCTCTATAATGGGAGGTTCATCTCAGTTATTTTGAGAAACCCAAGCTTCGCTGATGTTGCTCAAGCATTTGGTTGCCAAGGAATAAGCGTTGAGAGGCCAAGTCAGCTTAGTTCAGCACTTGTGGATGGATTAAAAGCTGTTAGGGATGGCGATACCGTTGTTTTAGACATTAAGATTGACGGCGACGAACCTCTTCCGCCATGATTAATGTTTATATCTGGAGAAGTCTCTTAATTTTTTCCGGAAGGTTACTGGATTATGAATCTGAATGCATTTATGGAAGGAATCTATAATTTCCAGTTCCCAAAGAAAATCATTTTTGGAATTGGCTCCTCAAGAGATATTGGGTTGGAAGCTAAGGCTTTAGGTGGAAGCGAAGTTTTACTAATCACCGATAAGAATTTGATGCAGCTTAATATTATAAGGGATGTTGAAAGAAACCTTTTGACGGAGAACTTAGATGTTGAAATCTTCAGTGATGTTGAGGCTGAACCAAGCATAGAAATGGCTGAGAGGATCGCTGAGTTTGCTAGAAATGGTGAATATAATTTGGTTATTGGAGTTGGCGGAGGCAGTGTTCTAGACATGGCTAAGGTTGCATCAATAGCCGTAACAAATTCTGGACCGATGAGAAAATATGTTGGCGTAAATCTTGTTGTAAAGCCCGGACTACCAAAGATTCTTATGCCAACAACCGCAGGTACTGGTTCTGAAGTTACAAGCGTCGCTGTAATAACGCTATTGGATGAGGAAGCTAAATCAGCAATAATAAGTCCCTACATGATTAGCGATATAGCAATAGTTGATCCCAAGTTAACTTACACTATGCCTAAAAAGATAACAGCCTCAACTGGTTTAGATGCATTAAGCCACGCTCTTGAAGCACTGATGGCAGTGAACGCCAGTCCACTAACAGACTCGTTAGCTCTCCAATCTATTAGAATCATAGTTAAATGTTTACCAGACGCCTACAAAACTGGAGATGTGAAAAGCAGATTCGGCATGAGCCTAGGATCCCTAATGGCGGGAATAGCGTTCGCGAATTCATGGGTATGTTTAGGGCATGCCCTCGCATACTCATTTTCAGTAACCTACAAGATCCCACATGGCATTTCCTGCGGTCTCTCTCTACCATACGCCTTTAAATTTAATACACCAGTGATCCAGCATAAAATCCAACACATAGCTGAGGCGATGGATATTACTAGGGACACCAAGACGAAAAGTCCAGAAGATTTAGGAAAATTAATCTTCAATAAACTCCTAAATCTTCTTGATGATTTAAATATGCCTAAAAGATTGAGAGACATAGGCATACCAAAGGATGATGTTGACAAAATTGCCAGTAAACTGCTAACGTTCACCCGTTTGATTCAGAGAAACCCAAGAGAAGTATCCAAAGATAATGCACGTGAGCTTATCGCGGAGATGTGGCGTGGATACAACTAGTGATCAAGTATGGATAATCGGCCAATAATTACGCTGCTCTCCGATTTCGGTTTAAGGGACTCTTATGTCGCTGAGATGAAGGCAGTCATACTCTCAATATGCCCAGAGGTGCATATAGTTGACATAAGCCACGAAGTTAGAAAATTTGATATTAGGATGGGTTCTTTCCTACTAGCTCGTGCTACTAGATTCTTTCCGAAGGGAACGATACATGTAGCAGTAGTTGATCCGGGGGTCGGAACAGAGAGGCGCCCAATATTAGTTGAGACTGAAAGAAACTTTTTCGTTGGCCCGGATAATGGCATTCTAATTCCTTCAGCTCAAAGGGAAGGTATTAAACATATATATGTTATTAGGAACCCTAAGTTTATGCTTGGGGACATATCAAGGACATTTCATGGAAGAGACATATTCAGCCCAGCCGCGGCGTATTTGGCTAAAGGTGTTCCACCATCAGAGTTCGGTCCAGAAATATTTGACCCAGTTATACCAGGCTTCGCTAGACCTAGAATTTCTGGGAGAGAGATTGAAGGCGAAATCGTACATGTAGATGACTTTGGAAATCTAATTACTAACATAACGAGTGATGATCTAAAATCTCTAGGAATAGAAGAGGGTAATATGCTAATAGTAGAGCTTGGTAGAAAAAAGTTTAAAATTAAGTTATCTACAGCATATAATGAAGCCCAGATAAACAATCCATTAACAATTATCGGTAGCTGCGGGTTCCTTGAGATTTCTGTTAATCGTGGTGATGCCTCAAAATTCTTTGGGGTTAATGTTGGCGAGAAAATACTTGTATCTAAGAGAAATTCTTATCTACCTTTTTAGCAAAAAATCTAATGTTAACATTTGGGTCGCTCATTGCTATCTCTTTGATCTTCTCCTTTGCATCTTGTCCCACAATGGCTTTTAAGTATGCTTCTAATATTCTCTCGTTTATTTCTCCTTCTTTTGATAACGTATCAAGATTTTCCTGAGGCTCGTTAATGTCGTTTACTGAAGGTATAATTGTAGAAACTTCTGGAGATTAAAGAATCCATTTTAGGCAGAGCTGGCTGGTGTATATTGACTATACTCTTCACCTTTAACTGGCCCAAACTTCATGAATGGTATTCCATCATATAACCAGCAGAATGGTTTCATGACGACCACGCCGATTCTCATCGCTTTACAGATGGGGAAAATGGCTTCTCTTGCTCTTGCAAATGATAGTTGTATCTTACCATGATTACGTCGAAGCAATTATACTTCTTTAATAGCGCGGCTAAAAAGTGCGGTTTATGACTTGAGGAACCTATCCACCTTATCTTTCACTCCTCTCTCGCTTCTCTAAAAATATCCATGAGTACACCGAATCTTCCCTTGTATAACCAACTTCAGGAAGATTTAGGTTTAAAACATCAATGTAAGTGGTGTGTAGTGCTCCCATGATTTTATCCATCTCATCTTTAATAACATCTACCCATTTAGATCTTGGGTTATTCTCCATCTTCTTAAATGGGGCAACTATCGCAGCAGCGATGCGATTTTTTCTCTCCCAATTCTAAGAGATTTTAGCGAAGCGCCTAACGAAATAACTTCTTTTTCATATAATTTATATCAAAGTAATTTATTCCTGCCTTTACAGCTCTTTCTATGATTTCATCTCTCATGGGCTGTGTTGGGGCTATATCTCCAATACCCGCTTCCCCCATTTTAGAAGCCTATGTTCATGTCCACCAAGACCTATTTCAGAGACCATTAACTCATTTCTCCCTAAAACGCGATACCTCAAAACGGAAACCTCTTGCGTTTTTACATTGCTTATGATTAAAAATACACCTTTTTTTATATTATTGATGTTGACATCACTTTAAGTTAATGTGTTACACGACCATAAATAAGTGAGTGAGGAAGCATGAAAAGAATTATTAGACCAAAACTGTCTTACCAAACACTTATTTTCCTAGTTGTCACTCTATTCTTTAGCGTAATTTTGTCTTTTGAGGGGAGTGTTTTCATCTTGAAAGGAGGGGAGGATATGCGTAGATATTACGAGTATGATAAAACACTACCTCTAAATGCCTATGAAGAGGTTATCGATGAAGGATCTAGCCATAAGCTTATAAAGATTTATTTTGACTCTGTTAATGGTGAAAGAGTTCCAGGACTTTTGGTTCTTCCTAAAGTAGAGACGAAAGTGCCATGTATTGTTTTTCTTCACGGCTACGGTGGATCGAAGGAGGATATACGCGAGGTTGCAGAATTAGTTGCCAAGGAAGGTTACGCATTGATTGCTATAGATGCTGAGTATCATGGTGAAAGGAGAGAAAGTGGTAAAGAATTATATTCACCAGACATTAATGATTCGGTTAGAGGTATCATTCAGACGGTGATCGACCTAAGAAGAGCAATTGACTATCTTGAGACAAAAAGGGAAATCGATATTGAACGATTAGGTTATGTTGGTGGAAGTATGGGTGGGATTCTAGGCGCAATATTTATTGGCGTCGAGCCGAGAATAAAGGCAGCCGCGCTTATAGTTGCTGGTGGAAATATGAGTCTAATGATAAGAGAAAGCCAGCATCACACTATGCCTGCTATAAGAGAGTATCTGCAAAAGGAGGGTATAAGCTACGAGGAATTGCAGAAAATGTTAGATCCAATAGATCCAATAAATTTTATAGGATACTTCTCACCAAGGCCGGTAGTCTTTCATTTAGGGAAACTTGATAGGATAGTTCCAGCTGAGGCAGGAAAGCAACTCTATGAGGCAGCTGGTGAACCTAAGCAAGTGTATTGGTATGATGCTGGACACAACGTTCCCTTAGACCTCGTTTTAGCAAGGATCTTTGATTTTATGGATCGAAATCTGCTTGGTAAGACGTTCACTCACCATGAGATGTTTTACTGGATGAAAATATATGGACCTTTAATTGGCCTAATTGCGGGTATAGTTATAGTCTTGGTCTATTTATTCAGAAAAATGCTTAAAAAACATTGATTTAAAAAATTAGTAGGCATTATTCTCTTCTAATCACTCTTGCTCCCTGCCCCGGCTTTGCGCACAATGGTCTGCTTTTTATTCCGAGGGACTCGAATGCCTCCTTCATTGATAATGCAACTTTTTCGGCGCTTGTAGTTTCTGAGTTTATTAGGGCTATTACCGATGGGCCAGCCCCACTTATAGCTACCCCAACTGCTCCGGACCTCAAGGCCCTCTCTTTAACGTAACTTAACCCTGGAATTAAATGAGATCTCGCTGGCTCAATAACCGCATCCATCATACCCCTCCCCATGATCTCAACACTATTTAAGGCTATACCAGCAATGAATGTTGCAGCGCGACCAACATTGTAAACCATACTTGACAAATCCACTTTCCTTGGGAGAACCGATCTCGCAAGCCTTGTGTCAACCTTTATTTCTGGTAAAACTATTGCAAATTCAGCGTTAACTGGCAACCTCAGCCTTAAAACATCTAGTGGGTCCCTAGAAGTTATCACTATAAACTCTCCCAAAATCGCAGCAGCCACATTATCCGCATGCGGCGAACCAGCTGAAGCTATCTCGCCGAGAGCCGCAACGCTTACTAATTGAATAGGATTCAAATTTAAGCCTAAAAGATCATTTATTGCTACAGCCGTTGCTGCCGCGCTTGCTGCACTGCTCCCTAATCCGCTTCCCGGTCTTATACCCTTATGAACCCTTATTTTTAAACCACACTTCACCTTTGATATTCTTAAAAGTTCTTTTGCAACTATTCCAGCAGTATTTTTGTCAGGTTCATTTGGAATTCCTTCGGCACCCTCGCCCTCAACCTTTATTTCAATTATCTCCTTCTCTAATGTTCTTTCAACCAAAACCCTATCGAAAAGAACGTCAAGGGCAACTCCAAACACATCAAAGCCGGCTCCCAAATTTGCTGATGTGGCTGGCGCTATAGCCTCAACCAAAGAGAAACTCATGCCTGACCACCAATTAACAAGATTATCTTTTAACCTAGCTTAGAGTATTTAAGGCTAATCACTCCGTTCAACTTCGAAAAACTTAATTTATAAAAATAAATAATAAATATGCATTTTCAAAATTGTCATGAGGTGGTGTGAATGGATGTATTCGAGGCAATTTTAGGAAGACGCAGTATAAGGAGTTACATGGACAAACCGGTTGAAGAGGAAAAAATCCTTAGATGTCTTTTCGCAGCCAGCTGGGCTCCCTCAGCTCATAACTCTCAACATTGGAACTTCATTGTAGTTAGAGATGCTGAGACTAGAAAGAAATTAGCGGAGATTCACAGGTGGGGTAGGTTTATGGCTGAGTCCCCGGTGGTCATAGCCGTCGTCGGAGATCCCTCGAAATCGAGTTTTTGGCGTGAAGACCTTGGTGCTGCAGTACAGAATATACTTTTAGCAGCGTATGCTCAGGGCTTAGGAACATGCTGGATGGGTGTTGCGGATACGCCTTATGAGGAACCCATAAAGAAACTTTTAGGTGTACCAGAAAACCTGAGGATTTTGTGCACGATAGCTTTGGGTTATCCAGCTGAGAACCCGATCAGGGGTAGAGAGAACCTTAACCGCAAAATACACTGGGAGAAATACGGTGTGCAAAGAGAGATAGAATATTTACGATTGCTGGCTAAATGAAAGAAATTACTGTAATTTTACGTTTCACTTCTCCGTTTATCAACAAAAGAGTGGGATTCCAAGAATTCACCCTAATATCTTCTTTCATCATCTGCTTGCTTTATATGTTTATATTGACGAGTTTATTTTAATCATCTTAAGATAATATAGTAGAAGATTAATGGTGCATTTACAATGAGCATTCCATTGGAGAGGATAGATAAATACGTCTGGCGAATACCTAAGTATAAGGCTGGCATGCGAGTCCCCGGTGTCATATTCGCAGATGAAGATCTACTTGAAAAAATGAAGACTGATAAAACGTTAGAGCAATGCGCAAATGTATCACACCTACCAGGAATATATAAATACTCAATAACTTTGCCGGATGGACACGAGGGTTATGGTTTTCCAATAGGCGGAGTCGCTGCAACAGATTACGAAGAGGGTGTTGTTAGTCCTGGCGGAGTTGGTTATGACATAAACTGCGGTGTCAGGCTCCTAGTAACAAACTTTTCAGAGAAAGATATCCGTCCAAAGTTAAGCGATCTGGCAACAACAATATTTCACAATGTTCCTAGTGGACTCGGAAGCCATAGGAGAGATTTTACGGTGTCGCCAAGCGAGCTTGATAAAATAACAAGAGATGGAGTACCTTATTTGGTTGACAAAGGCTATGGTTGGCCGGAGGATATTGAACGCTGTGAAGAGAGCGGGAGAATGCCAGGAGCTAATCCCGATAAGGTCTCAAGTACCGCAAAGAAGAGAGGTCTACCTGAACTTGGGACACTTGGCTCCGGAAACCACTTCCTAGAAATTCAGAAGGTTGATAAAATCTTCAACGAAAGGGTTGCGAAATCCTTCGGCATAACCCATGAGGGACAGGTTACAGTGATGATTCACTGTGGATCACGCGGATATGGCCACCAAATATGTTCTGACTACTTGCGGGTGATGGAAAGGGCCGTACATAAATATCACATAGAACTACCGGATAGGGAACTTGCATGCGCCCCTGGAACAAGCCCTGAGGCCCAGGATTACTATCAGGCATTAGCATGCGCAGTAAACTACGCATTTGCGAATAGGCAGATGATTACTCATTGGGTTAGGCAGAGTTTTGAGCAAGTATTAAAGATGCCGGCCGAGAAAATAGGTTTACATATGGTTTATGATGTTGCCCATAATATCGCTAAAATCGAGGAACACAATGTGAATGGGAAGAACGTGAAGGTTTGGGTTCATAGAAAGGGTGCAACAAGAGCCTTTCCGCCCGGCCACAAGGATATCCCGGCGGATTATCGCAGTCTTGGCCAGCCGGTTATAATACCCGGTTCAATGGGTACAAGTTCATGGGTTCTAGTTGGTACACCAAAAGCCATGGATATAACTTTCGGTTCAACAGCTCATGGAGCTGGGAGAATGCTTAGCCGCGCAGCTGCAACGAGACGCTTTAGTGGAAGCGAGATAAGAAGGGGGCTTGAGAACCGCGGTATAATTGTTAGGGCTGCAAGCATGACTGTTCTAGCTGAGGAGGCTGATCCGGCATACAAGAATGTCGATAAAGTAGCTGAGGTTAGTAACGCCGTTGGTATAGCAACGTATGTGGCTAGACTTGTTCCAATGGCTGTTGTTAAGGGTTAAGTGAAACAAGATTCCTTTACTTCTTTTTCTCATTCTTGATATTTTCTAAATTAGATTCTCCAGTGTAAGCGCCGTGTAAAACCTCCCTAACTTTTTCAGTTATCTTTGGACCTAATCCATAAACATCTATTGGCCAGCGGTCAACTTTAGCAAGAGCATTGAACGGTGTTTTATATGTCTTAAGTATGCTTATAGCTTTTTCTCTTCCTATATTAGGTAAGCTTGAGAGGAAGAATATCTGAGCTTCAGCTAACGTCTCAACCTTTTTCACTGGATGTATAATGGGAACTCTCTTTTCAACGAATTGCTCCTGCTTCGCCGACGTGTACAAAAAATCAATCGTCTCTTTATAGCTGGTTGTGTAAATCATATTTACACCATTCTTTGCCAAGGCAAATATGGCCCCCCACACTGAAGATGGATTAATTTTACTAAACTTGTAAATTATTGGAAGGTAACCTTCAATTAATATGAAGGGTTTTGGGTAGGCCTCCTTAAGAAGGAATAGTTGCTCAAAAAGATATCTGTGAGTAAGCGTGTAAACGAAATCCTGTACTGTCTTCCTTTCAAATGCGCATTCATCCGAGATTATATAATCACCTTTATCCAGCGCTTCAATTCTTATCAGCGCACCTAATTCTTTTAAGCCCTTGATGATCTTAGGTGCCGCACTAGCTTCCCTACTATCAATTATTATAGTGGGTTGCTCAGAGTCCCCCCTTTTCTTAATATAGGGCAGGAGGCTTTCAGATCCAACCATATTTCTCTGATCTCCATACACATAAGGCTTAAATTCCTCTAAAAACTTTTTATCCTGCCTTCCCTTAAATACCTTTTAAATACAAAAATGAAGATCTAAGCATAGAAACGCAGAGTTGTGAATTCAATGACAGCGGCTACACTTGACACGTTAAATGCAATATATCGAGGAATGTGTCCTAATTGCGGAGGGGATATCAGTGATCTAGAGTTATTAAGCTCCGGAGTTTGCAGTAAATGCTTGCCAAAACCTGTTACAGCAGATAAAGAGAAAGTTTACTTAGAGCTGGTCAAAAGCGGTCGGATCGGCGAGTATACAAAGATCCTAGAAGTTGAGTTTGATCTTAAAAGGTTCTCTGAATTCTTTAGTTCGCTTGTCGGTTCTAGACCATGGGCCCTCCAGGAAGTTTGGGCTAAGCGTGTATTGATGGGACATAGCTTTTCAATAGTTGCTCCAACGGGTATTGGCAAGACACTTTTTGGACTAATGATTGCTCTCTATTTAGCTAAAAAGGGAAAGAAAAGCTATATTATTGTGCCAACAAGCCTTTTAGTTAAACATTTATTGGATAAGGTTTCAACCTTCCTGAAAAAAATGGCTGATAAAGAGGGATTTAAGCCGATAGTTATAGGTTATTACTCTGCCATGCCGAGGAAGGAGACGGAAGAAACTTTAAATCGGATTGCAAACCTCGATTTTTCTATACTAATTACGACAGACAGATTCCTTTACAATAGATTTGACTTAATTAAGAATGTTAACTTCGACTTCATATTTGTTGATGATGTTGATTCATTTCTAAAGTCGCCAAAAAATATAGATAAAATTGTATTTTTGATGGGCTTCAGCCAAAAAGATATTGAGAGAGTTTTAAGAGAGGAGGAAGCTAAGATAAGTGCTAAAGAAAACTCGAAGAATTCGACCAGAATAGATAATAAAAAGGTGCTCGTTGTTTCTGGCGCAACGTTGAGGGGAAAAAGAACTAAGCGTATAAAAATATTTAGGAGATTATTTGGTTTTGAACCCGGCTTCAGCCCGGAGTTCGTTAGAAATGTTATAAACTTCTATATTAGGTCTAAAGGTGATGTTAAAAGGGAAACCGTAGAGATAGTTAAGAAGCATGGTTCAGGCTGTTTAGTTTTTGTTCCTCAAGTTAGGGGCTTAGAGTACGCCAGAGAGATTGCCATAGCATTAAGAGAGGCTGGAATAGACACATTTGTCTATGAGAGAATGAAGCCTAAAATGCTAGAGGAATTTGTAAGTGGCAGATATGCCGTACTAGCAGGCGTTGCAAGCAATAGGAGCCCCCTGGCTAGAGGACTCGATCTCCCGGAAACTATTAGATACGTTGTATTTGCAGGAGTCCCGAGAAGGGAGATAAGGGTTGGAATTAGCGAATACAGTCCACAAAAAATACTAACATTACTTAGGGCTCTGTCTCCATTTTTTGAGGATAGATTCTCTAGGGAGGCTGCCTCAATAATATCCTCATTATCTAGGATTGTTCCAGTTAATAAGGAATTAATTGAAAGGATAAGAGAGGCAGACGAGAAGAATATTGAGTTGAATGGTTTTGAAGGCCACGTTTTAAGGATTATTAGAGAGGCTAGAAAACTTCTAATTAAGATAATGGAGGATATCGACCTAAGGAAGGCCACAGAAAGATTGGACGTTGATGTAAAAATTGAGGGAAAAGAGTACATTCTTGTCATACCTGATGTGGATGGTTATATACAAGCCTCTGGCAGGTCATCAAGATTTTATGCCACGGGAATTAGCCGAGGCTTATCAATAGTTATAGTTGATGATGAAAAAGCATTTCACGGATTAAGTAAAAGAATTCAACTCGCAACCGATGAAGAGTTTGAAGAGTATACTCTCGAAAGGGCTCTTGAAGAGCTAAAGCAAGTGGATGGTGATAGAGAGTTAATCAGGAAGATACGTGGGGGAGAATTCACTATAGAGACCATAGACATTATTAGGTCTGCGCTCGTAGTTGTCGAATCGCCAACCAAGGCTAGGGCGATAGCATACTTTTTCGGTAGACCTGCGAGGAGAACAATGAATGATTTTACCGTTTATGAAGTTGCAAGTGGACAATTAATACTTAGCGTTGTTGCATCCGGTGGACATATATTCGACCTAACGACTGAAGGTGGGTTTCACGGGGTTCTAACGAAGAATGGACATTATATTCCAGTTTATACAGATGTAAGGAGATGTAATAGTTGCGGTGAACAGTTTACTGACCGTGAAGAATGCCCAGTTTGCGGCTCAAAGAATATACGCTCAAAAAAGGAAGTTGTAAAATTGCTTCAAAAACTAGCCATTGAGGTAAATAAAGTGTTTATCGCCACGGATCCTGATGCTGAAGGCGAGAAGATAGGATATGATATTTACACGATCGTTAGCCCATATTGCGCTAATGTTGAGAGACTAGAGTTTCATGAGGTTACGCGTAAAGCTTTGAGAAGGGCATTACTAGAACCAAGAAACATTAGGTTACCATACGTCCAAGCGCAGATTGTCAGAAGGATCGAAGATAGATGGGTTGGATTTGAACTGAGCAGAAAGCTCTGGGATAGATTCAAGATTATGACTCTATCTGCTGGGAGAGTTCAGACGCCAGTTTTGGGCTGGGTTATAAAGCGAGTGGAAGAGTTAAGAAATAAGATTCCGATTGCAGAAGTACAATTGGAGAGCGGCTTATCGATTAGGCTTGTAAATCCGCTGAATGTTGAAGAACTCAAGAGAAAATTTAAGGATGGTAGTTTATATGCAAAAATCGAGATTTCGGGCTTCCGTGAAGATAAAATCTACCCGCAACCACCATATACAACTGATAGTATGCTTAGAGATGCAACACTAAAACTGGGCTTTACGGTCGGATATACTATGGGGTTAGCGCAAACATTGTTTGAGTCAGGTCTAATAACATATCATAGAACAGATTCAACAAATGTTTCAACAACAGGTATAGATGTTGCACGCCGCTTTCTGGAGGAGAATTACCCAGGTTTATTTAAGCCAAGAGAGTATAGAAGCGTAGGTGCACATGAGTGTGTAAGACCAACAAAGCCCTTAAATGTTAAGCAGCTACGCTTCTATCTATCATCAGGCGTTTTGAGAATACCACAGAAGATTGGCACCGATCACCTAAAACTGTATGACATGATTTTCAGAAGATTCATTGCCAGTCAAATGAGCGAATCGAGAGTTTTAGTGCAGGAGTTTAATTTGAAAATTAATAATGAAGAGACTAGACAAAGCAGAACAGTGAAGGTTATCGAACAAGGCTTTTTGGCCGTTAACCCAACCGTTAAGATTGAAGATGAAGTTAAAGAAGGCGAGTACAAAGTTGTGAGCCTAAGAATTAGGCGTGAGCCGACTGTTAGACCCTACCGTGAAGGAGATTTAATAGCGCTAATGAAGGAGAAGGGAATTGGGAGACCCAGCACATACTCTAAGATAATTGACATACTGCTTAAAAGACGGTATATAATTGAGAATAACAGAGCAATATTTAATACGAAACTTGGCAAAGCAGTCTACGACTACTTAATAAAGAACTTTGGATCACTGGTCTCGGAGGATTTAACCAGAAGTCTTGAGGCAACAATAGACGCTATAGAAAATGGGCAAGCATGGTATCAAGATGTTTTAAAATTAATAGAGAACGAGATAAGAAACACTGTGGGAAAGGAAAGTCTTAATATTTAGTTCTAAATGTTTAGGCTTATTCTTTCCGGCATTGGTATCTGCTCTGGTGGTAGTGGCGGTAGCTTATTCATAAAGTTGATTTTATATTCCGTCTCTAAGAAACTCTCAAATTCCCGGAAGACGATGCTTCCAGTCTCATTTAATTTTAGGCATAAAGGTTTACCTACGTATGCCTCGCTTAAATCGTAGATGGCTGTACTTCTTAGCAAGCGGGGATCCGCTGTAACAATCGATATTACATTTTCTGGAGGGCGCTCTATGAGAACCCAAGCCCTATAGGAAATGTTTACTATTCTATAAGATGAACCATCTCTTATCGGGCAATTTTGGTTAGTGATTACGCTCCTAAATGTTCTTGGGTAAACTTTACGAGCCCACACTAAATTGTGATATTCACCATTGGCATGTATAATATCTTCCCGTTCTGACGCCCACCAACCTTTCAATCTACATTTACATTTAAACTGCTCAATCAAATCCCATATTTTTGGTAACTGAACCATTCAACTTTAACCCCCTAAGAATATCAAAAGCAGTATCCATTTTGCGAGATCTACATTTTTACCTAAAAACTTGCCTAGATAAAAAATTAGACCTTTATGTCAACAAAAATGTATAAGTCTTCAAAAATGGTAAAATAGATGTTAAAGATGAATTTAAATGAATTTTTAATTAACTTTCTAATTAAATAACATTAAATGAACCCCTTTACAAATAAGAAAGGTTGGATGAGGAAAAGAATGGGTATCCTAGAGAATTTTGAAAAATACATACCTGCAACTTATAGTGCTCTGAAGAAGACGGGTTTATTGCTGGGCTCCATTGGATCCGACGGAAAGCCTAACCTCATGACAATAGGGTGGGGGTTAATGGGAATAATTTGGGCTAAACCAGTATTTTTAATAGCTGTTAGGATAACTAGGTACACGCATAAAATTTTAGAAGAAAATGGTGAATTCACCGTTAATGTTCCTACTGAAGATATGAGCGAAGTATGTAAGATCTGCGGAATTACATCAGGTAGAGAAGTTGACAAGTTTAAGAAAACTGGTTTAAAGTGGAAACATGGCGAATTTGTTAAAGCACCAGTTGTGGAAGGATGCCCTATTGTTTATGAGTGCAGGGTTCTGTACAAGGATTCTGTTAAACTTCAAACGCTACCCGGAGAATTAGTTGAGAATATTTACTCGAGAAGAGATTGGCATACATTGTATTATGGAGAAATTCTCAAAATTCATGATAAAAATATTTGACAATTCAGCTATCTATTTCTCTTCATCTCATGGAATGATAGAATATTCAGTTTACGTCCTTAGAATGTCAATTGGTTTTTCAAATATTATATCAGGCAAGTTTATTACTTACATGATTTCTTCTAAGTTTTTAGGAGGAAGAAGGCTATTAGGATAGCTGTTGTTGATCTCGATAAGTGCAAACCAGCAAAATGCGATAGAGCATGTTATCGATTTTGTCCCCAGGTCAGAAGCAAGGTTGAGGCCATAAGATTCGAGAATAATAAACCAGTGATATCCGAGATTTTATGCACTGGCTGCGGTATATGTGTGAAAAAATGCCCTTTTAAAGCGCTTTCAATAGTTAATGTTCCAGAGGAGCTTAAGAGTGAGTGCGTTCACCGATTCGGACCGAATACCTTCAAATTATTCCGTCTGCCAGTTCCATCTCCAGGGATCGTGCTTGGTTTGATCGGACAGAATGGTATTGGAAAGTCAACAGCCCTAAAAATTCTTTCTGGTGAGATAAAGCCAAACCTTGAGAGATATGATAATCCTCCGGACTGGTCCAGTATTATACAATATTTCAGGGGCTCAACGCTTCAAACATATTTTCAGAAGCTAAGTAATGGAGACCTTAGAGTTGTTCATAAGCCACAGTATGTGGATAAAATACCGCGTATTGTGAGGGGTAAAGTTGGCGAAGTGCTTGAGCACGTTAATGAAAGAGGTAGATTGAACGAGATTTCCGAGAGACTTCAGCTCAAGGTTGTTTGGGATAGAACTCTAGATGTTTTGAGTGGTGGTGAACTACAGAGGGTGGCTATAGCAGCCGCTGTATGCCGTGAAGCAGACGTATATCTTTTCGATGAGCCGTCTAGTTATTTGGATGTCAAGCAGAGGCTTGAGGCTGCTAAGGTTATAAGAAGTCTGAAAGAGGAGAACAAAATAATTGTTGTGGCTGAGCATGATTTGGCAGTACTTGATTACCTTTCGGATCACGTATGTGTC
Source organism: Bathyarchaeia archaeon (assembly GCA_038859955.1). Classification (GTDB taxonomy): domain Archaea; phylum Thermoproteota; class Bathyarchaeia; order Bathyarchaeales; family DTEX01; genus DTEX01. Next base: position 126,659 of record JAWCEH010000001.1, read on the forward strand.
TTTTATGGAAAGCCAGGTGTTTATGGAATAGTCTCGCATGTTCACGGCGTCAGAACTGGAATAAACATATACCTTGACGGATACATTTCGGACGAGAATATGCGCTTTAGAAAGGAACCAATAGTATTTCACGTTAAGCCTCCTTTAGCCGGCTCATCAACCACTGTGCCAATGTTAAAGTGGGGTGAGATGAGCAAAACTTACAGCAGCTTTAAACTTAAGATCGAGGCTGGTGAGGCTAATTATGGTGAAGTAATAGGTATACTTGGTCCAAACGGTATTGGTAAGACAACGTTCATTAGAATCCTAGCTGGAATAGAAAAGTCAGATCAAGGTTTATCCCCAACAGAGAACATTCTGAGGGTAAGCTATAAACCCCAGTATATATCGACCGAATACGGTGGGACAGTTGAGGAGCTTCTAAGAATTGCGGCAAAAGAGCAGTTTACGTCAAGCTGGTATCAGACTGAAATAATTAACCCGCTTAATTTAACCTCCCTATTTGACAGAAGCGTAAGTGAACTTAGCGGTGGTGAACTCCAGAAGGTTGCGATAGCTGCATGCCTATCACGTGAAGCAGACGTATATCTTCTAGACGAACCGAGCGCATACTTAGATGTCGAGGAGAGATTAGCTATGGCTAAGACGATACGCAGAGTAGTTGAGGACAAAAATGTGACAGCGTTCGTTGTAGAGCATGATATTGTCGCCCAAGACTTTATTGCGGATAGGCTTATGATATTTACAGGTGAACCGGGTGTTCAGGGAATAGCGAAATCTCCAATAAGTTTGCTTGATGGAATGAATATGTTTCTAAAAGAGATGGATATAACCTTTAGAAGAGACCCAGATACCAAGAGGCCAAGAGTGAATAAGGAGGACTCAAGGCTAGATAAATATCAGAAGAGAATTGGACAGTATTACTACGTAAAGTAGAGTTAGAAATTACCCGAAATTGATAAATCTACACTTAAAAATTAATGTATTTTGTGGTGTGATTGGAACCCCTTATTGATGCTTGTCTTGGTCTTTCACCCTTAGACCTGATGCTTTATGGGCGAATAGTTGATGTTTACTGTGGCAGTATCTTCAATGGTTACGTTGGTATTAAAAATGGGCGTATAGCTTATGTTGGCGTTAAGCCTAAGTCCAGTAAAGAGTCTATGGAATTCACGTCTGAATATATTTTGCCAGCGTATATTGACGGGCACATTCATGTTGAGAGCTCATTTATGACGCCAAGCATGTTTGCAAAGGAGGTTATTCCACATGGAACATGCTGCGTTGTGGCTGATCCGCATGAAATTGCTAACGTTATGGGTATAGAGGGCATAAAATTTATGATAGAGGACTCTCAGAGGACCCCGCTGAAATTCTATTTTATGATCCCATCATCCGTTCCCTCCACAAGTCTCGAGACTGCTGGGGCTGAGATAGGAATAAAGGAGATAGATATGCTGAAAAGTTTTGATCGAATTCTTGGTTTAGGCGAGGTTATGAACTATAAAGGTGTAATAAATAAGGATAGAACAATTCTGGAAAAGATAAGATCATGCAGTGGAATGATTATTGACGGACATGCTCCCGGCTTAAGAGATGATGAATTATGCGCGTATGTTTTAGCTGGAATACGCTCAGACCATGAGATAATAAACCTGGATGAAGCTAGGGAAAAACTCAAGCTTGGAATGTGGATTATGATCCGTGAGGGTTCAACGGCAAAGGCCATATCAAAAGTTATAAAGGTGGTTTCAAGAGGCTGCCCAGAAAGGGTTATGCTTGTTTCAGACGATAGGCACGCTGGCGACATAATACGTGAGGGCCATTTAGACTATTGCCTTAGAAGAGCGGTGGAGGAAGGGCTAGATCCAGTTGACGCTATAAAGATGGTTACAATAAAGCCGGCTGAATACTTCAATTTATCAAATCTAGGCAGCTTATCTCCCGGCAAATCTGCTGACATAGTAGTTGTAAGCGATCTGAAGGATTTTAGGGCCAAGTTAGTTTTGATAAATGGTAATATAGTAGCTAAAGACGGTAATTATTTAAGTTCTGATGTTAAAAACTCAGGAACGCAAAAAACTATTGTAGGGTCGGTAAACATTGGCAACATAAGGCTTGAGGACCTGAGTATAAGGCATCCAAGCATAAAGAGCGGTAAAGTTGACGTGAGGGTTATTGGCTTAATTAAGGATCAAATAGTCACCGAGGAAGTCCATTGCAAAATGAATATTGTTAATGGAGAGGTTAAGCCCGATTTAAGTAGGGATATTTTAAAGATATGCGTTGTTGAAAGACATAAGGCGTCGGGTAGGGTTGGAAAAGGATTTGTGACGGGATTTGGCCTTAAGAGCGGCGCTATAGCTTCTAGTGTAGCCCACGACTCACATAACATAATTGCTGTTGGCACAAATGATATAGACCTTTACAGGGCCATTTTGAGACTTAGAGAGATTAATGGTGGATTAATTATAGTTGATGGCGGAAGAATTCTTGAGGATCTTCCCCTCCCAGTCGCTGGTTTAATGACTGCTACAGAGGCAAGTCAAATAGCTGAAAAAACTGTGACATTAGAAACGGTAGCTACTAGACTAGGTTGCAAGGTGAAGAATCCATTTATGATATTATCGTTCCTATCATTACCAGTTGTGCCTAAGCTTAAGATTACTGATTTCGGACTTGTTGACGCTGAAAGATTAAAGCCAGTGAATCTTTTTATTGATTGAATAAAGCATAAATCCATGTTTAATGTTCATATCTTTTTGGGTGAGGGCTTCTGACCAGGGCTCTATATTTAGAGGATAGTTATCTCAAGGAGTGCGATGCAATAGTTGTTAAGGTTACCGATGGCAAATATATTGTACTAGACCAGACAATATTTTATCCTAAAGGTGGAGGCCAGCTCTGGGATACAGGTAGAATAATACGGGGTGGCGAGTTCTTCAATGTCCTATATGTCGCTAAGTTTGGCGACGAGATTTCACATGAGGTTGATCGGGGAGGCTTAAAGGTTGGTGACAGAGTTCATTGTATTGTCGATTGGGATAGACGGTATAAGTTTATGCGTAGCCATACAGCTGCGCATGTTTTCGCATCTTTAATATGCAATGAAACCGGCGCACTTGTAACTGGAAATCAGATAGAAGAAGATAAGGTTCGCTTCGACTTCAGCCTAGAACACTTGGATAGAGATTTGATAATGAAATATATTGAGAAAGCCAATGAACTCTTTAAACAGGATATTCCGGTGTTATGGTATGAGCTACCTAAAGAAGAGGCGCTAAAGATCCCAGGGGTAGTTAAAATGGCTGAGGCTTTCCCACCGGATATACCTAAACTTCGAATTGTCGAGATCGTCGGAGTTGATAAGCAGGCTGATGGTGGAACGCATGTCAAAAACCTTAGGGAGGTCGGTCAGATAAGACTCCTAAAAGTTGAGAGTAAGGGTAGACTGAATAAACGAGTTTACTTCACACTTGAATAAATAAGATAAATAGGTGCATGTTTTGCGCTTACATGTTCACAAGAAGGCATTTCGCTCCCTTGGGATATCGGAAAGCTTCATTAAGGGTTTAAGTAGCAAATCGATCCTTGCTGGCGTAGTTCTTAGAAGCGATGGCATAGTGGACGGTTTCACTTTTTCCAGGGTTACTGTCGGCGGTATGGATGCAACGGAGAAAGTTATCGAAATTTATAAGTCCCTTAAAAGAGATGACGTAAATGTCTTAATGCTTAATGGCTGCGTAATAAGTTGGTATAATGTAATTGATTTACAGAGGATTTATGAGGAAATTAAGGTTCCACTTATATGCGTAACTTATGAAGAATCTCCAGGACTAGAAAAATATTTTATGGAACTATTCCCAGAAGACTATGAAAAACGTATCGAGACGTATCACAAAAATGGACCAAGAATTGCTATAAAACTTCATACAGGACATGAAGTCTACGTAAGATTCTATGGAATGAGCCTAGAAGAGGCGAAAGGAATATTGAACAAGTTCACGTTGCACGGTGCTATTCCAGAGCCATTAAGAGTAGCAAGATTATTAGCAAGAGGAGTAAGGAAGATGCTCACCTAGCTTAAATAAAAATATCATGACGAGATGGATTTAAGTTTTACCCCAAACCCAATAACTCCCTATCGAACTCTAAAGAAACAAAGCGCGCGCTTGTTCAGTGAATCAGTTTCCCCTTCTTCTGAAAGTAGTCAAATATTTCAGAGTTATTCCTTGGATCCGAGCCTTTAAAGAACTCTGGAGATGGGTAGCCTTTTTCAATCTTTATGGTATTATCTTGAATTTTCAGGGTATCTATTACTATCCCTGAATAGCTCAAAGAGGAAAGGGATACCCAAAATGACCCGTTGTAAATTTCTTTGCCATTTATTTTTATCACAAAAGGACTGCCCGTCATAGGCACCTTTAGCGCTTTAATCTTCTCAACCCCTCTTGCAGTGAGCTTGATTTCATGAGAAGTTTTATTGTACGATACAATATCTTCATCTGATATTACCAGTTTATTACTCTCAAGATAGATTCCAAAACCTTCTTGCGGCTGCTGGCTTAGAAAAAGCCACCCAACAATAGAAATTCCAGCCAGCAACAAGACAATAACGCTTAAAACCACCTTCTTCTTGCTGAGCCTCATATTCTATCCATACAAAATCCATAGTACATGCATTTAAGATTACCTACCATGATCGCATAAGCGCATTTGTTTGTATGTTTGGGTTTGGGGATAAAATTTTTATAATCATGAAAGCAACCTCTTCTTTGAAAGGGATCATCCAACTATTCTTATTTGTGTCCCCAATGCCTGTCCAGGTAATCCCCTTCTAAACCTAGCCCTTACTAAACCTTTATTTCCATGTGGTGCAACAATTACACCCACAATAGTGTTCTTTTTTCCATCAGTCCAAGCAACCCTTCGCCCAATTAGCTGACTAGCTTCAGCACGCGACTTAATTCTTGGAAACTGAAGTATGCATTCTCTAGAATATTGTTCTCTTGGTCCAATCCTATAGTTTATGATAACCCCTTTCAGATCGAAAGACATCCTTCACCGCCTCCATTCTCTAAGATTTCACTAGGATGTTAACATCAAGATAATAGAGACTTAAAGAACACACATTTATTCTTTACCATTGTTTAAATGTTAAAAGTTAAGCCGCCATGCGGATAGTTAAGTTACATGAAATTTAAGGACAAAAGTCAGCGTGAGATTAAGGTGTTTTGGGATTGTAGTATTCTGTAAGTGGTTGTTGTTCCTGCTGATTTCTTTCTTCAGTCAGCTTTCTCCATTCTTCTTGACTTATTATTCCACCGACCTGCTCCTTTATTCTTTTCGCTACTTTCGGTCCGATCAGCGGTAGCTCCATTAATTTGCTTATTGGCGCCCTCTTTAAATCTTCAATAGTTCTTAATCCAGCGTTATAAAGTATACGCGCTCTCACGCGACCTATACTCTCAAGCCTGGCTAGCGGTAGTAGCTCGGATTTTACTCCCTTCTCAACTCTCTCCATTAACTCCGCTAGCTTCGGCAGTAAACTTTTATGACCAAGAAGCTTCGCTAACTCATACGATGAGTATAAGAGCCACTTTGCAGTTTCCGTTAAGTGATACAGGTCTCCGGGCTCAACATTAAAATGTTCAATTATCTGATCCTCAGTATATTCTTCTATCCAAGCGTTTAGCACTACAGCGGTTTTTACCTCACTAAGGAACTCCTCAAACTCAATTCTATCGGCCCATTCATCGGGAACATCAAAAAAGAACTCATCCCTGTGCTCATCGATAAATAATGTCACTTTACCCATCTCGCTTGATGTCGGCCTAACCCTGGGCGCCATGTCAGGTGTATGTGAGATCATGTGTAGAAAACTAATATTTGTTATCTTCGGCGCCCCTCTCTTAAATGCATCACGCACTATTATTGCGGAGACCGGATCAATGTACAGCTGCGAAACTCTTGAACCAAATTCTGTTGCGCGTATGAAATCGCCTTCATATTTTATCATACCTTCATCATACAGAAACTTAAGTATTCTATTTATGGTACTTTTAATCGCCTCAACATCATATTGATAGGCATATAATGTCTTAGCGAAGAAGTCGTATACCCCCTGCTCAGAGTAAGCGAATTCTGAGGCTACAGTCGCCAAAACATGACTTCTGAGAACCTTCTCAACGCCAAGTTTAGACCATATTCGTTCAGGCTTTGCCAGAACAAAACTTGTCATTAAATAGTCACGTTCTTCATCAGTCCTCGCAATGAGGATCGATTCGCCAATATCGTCATATTTTGGGCGGCCAGCCCTACCAACCATTTGCTTGTACTCGAGGACAGAAATTGGATAGTAGCCATAACCCGGCTCATAACGTCTATAATCGCTTATAATAACCATTCTAGCTGGCAGATTAACACCGAAGGCTAATGTTGGTGTGGCAACTAGAGCTTTAATCCTACCCTCACGAAATGAATCCTCTATCATTTTACGATGCACGCCCGATAGCCCTGCATGGTGGAATGCAACTCCGCATTTTACTAATTCAGCCAACAAATCACCAAGTCTAGTTCTCTCTCCTGATGATTGAATATTCTCGGCTAGATTTTCAAGGGAGCGCTTAAGGGATTTAGGCAGTAGTTCACTTATCTCTGGAGCAGCCTTCTTGGCTAAGCTGACAGCATTCTTTCTTGAGGATGCAAATATAAGCGCCTGCCCACCCTGCTTAACACTATGCAATACAAGATTTATTACGGGATCCTTAACTGTGCGATTTATCTTAATTGAGCCGCCATCTTTAAATTGTATCTCATCGTTTAGTAATATTCCTTCACGGAGCTTAACTGGCCTCCATTCAGTTGTTATAGCCGCTGCACCAAGCCATTCACCGATCTCACCTGAGTTTCTAACAGTTGCGCTTAAAGCCAATATTTGTATATTTGGGTTTATTTGCATCAACCGTGCCAAAACAACCTCTAGCGTTGGACCTCTTTCAACTTCATTGAGTAAATGTACCTCATCTGCTACAACTAGAGAGATTTCGGTTATCCAAGGCGCTTTATGTCTTAGGAGCGAATCGCATTTTTCATTGGTTGTCACAATGATGTCGAACTTTCCAAGCCATGGATCACTACTATCGAAGTCGCCTGTGCTTATGCCAACACTTATATACCGTCCGTTAGGCTTCTTTATAGTGGCATACTTCCTAAATTCCTCATACTTCTCGTTAGCTAAGGCCTTTAGCGGAGTTAGATATAGAACTTTACCATCACTTTCCATGACATGTTTCAGTGCACATAATTCGGCGACTAGGGTTTTACCTGAAGCTGTTGGGCTAGCTAATAAAAGATTTTTTCCTTCCAGTGCCCCAGCCTTTATGGCTTCAACTTGTGGCGGGAAAAGTTCCTTTATACCATCTTCTGCGAGAATTCTTTTTACATCTGGGTGAATATTTAATTTCTCAACTAGCAAGATCTAAACCCTTTTCTTCGCTTTATGTTTTCTTAAGATAGCCACTTCTAGGCTCATACAATGTTCCCTCTCGTATCATCTGTGCAATTAGTTTTTCAGCCTCACTTTTTGATATCCCATATTCGCTGCTTAACCTCTCAAGTAGGTCAGCTCTACTAACCATACCAGTCTCCTTCTCCATATCGACAATCATGCTAAGTATCGCTCGAAGCTTATCCTGAACACTTCTAGGCTTACCAACCATTATGATGTCGATATCAAACTTCTTTGATGAAACATCTATACCAACCTCCTCAAGAGATTTCCTCATTATGCCTATAGCTGCCTCAGCATCCTCTGGTAGAACAATGTTTCTAAGCGCAGCCCGCGCCCTAGCTTCAGCGAGCCTAACTAAAGCCTCGAGTTGACGGGCTGTTATAGCGATCGGTGAACCCTCGCCTTCGCTGGCTGAGCGCATAGCTAAATAGAACTCCTTCAGTCGATCCATAGCTTCCTGCGTTAAGACTGGCTTTATATTGTTCCTTGAGTATGCGATATACTTTCTTAGTAAGTCTGGCAGGATTGGTGGCTCAGTTGGAGGCGCCTCCTTCATATGTAACTTAAGTAAGTGCTCGCTCATCCGTGAATCGGCATCTTTGTCTGGAACATCTCTTAAAACAAAGATTAAGTCAAACCTGGATAGAATTGTTATTGGAAGCGAGATGTTCTCGGCAACTGTTCTATAGGGATCATATCTTCCAAGCGCTGGGTTAGCAGCCGCCAGAATAGCTGTTCTAGCATTTAATGTCGCAACTATTCCGCCTTTTGCAACCGATATCGTATGCTGCTCCATAGCCTCATGTATAGCAACTCTATCTTCAGGTCTCATTTTGTCAATCTCATCTATACATGCTATACCTTTATCTGCCAAGACAAGCGCTCCAGCTTCAAGAGTCATCCCCCCAGTTGGTGATGGCAGAACGGCAGCAGTTAATCCAGCAGCGGTTGTCCCCCTGCCGCTCGTATATAGGCCTCTAGGCGCTATTCTTTGAACATAACGTAGAATCTGTGATTTGGCAGTTCCAGGATCACCGACCAAAAGTATGTTTATTTCGCCTCTAATGTTTATATCAGGCAGGTGTTTTGGAACCCCACCAAATAGGAGATACATGATCGCCTCCTTAATATGCTCGTAACCATATATTGATGGCGCAATAGAATGGATTATTTTCTGGTGTATGAATGGATCCTTAGCGAGACGAAGTATTTGCTCCTCTTCTTCAGGAGTTATAAGCAGAGATTCAGACTCTTTACTAGCTGCATCTATAAAATTCGCATCAAGATAAAGCGTAAAAGCCCTGCTCTTGCCAGTTCTAGGATACGACGTTGACTCAGCACCAACTATGCCAATAACGTAAACCCTATCACCCGGCCTAGCGGTATCAACAACATCCTTACCAACAAGCCTAATATCCAATGAACGCGGGGTCTGTCCTGGCGGAATATCCTCAGGATATTCCTGAATCCTCAACTCCTGGTAATCAATAAACTTAGACTCCTCCTGAATGAAGTCAAAGGGCCCATTTTTACCACAACGCGGATTAGCACACTTAAAGGGAAGTGCAAGAAATGCTCCGCTCTGAGGAATCTCCATCTTTTGTTCACATCTCTTACATCTAAATGCAGCTACGGTAACGATAGGTCTCACTGTTGATGCGCGCATTATTATGCCCTCAACCATAACGAGCCGCCCAATATGCTCGGAGCCGAGCCTACGCAACGGCGTAACACGCGGCAACCCGCGAATCCTAACTGTTACCCCGGTCTCCTTAATTCTCTCAGCATATTCTGGATCCTCTATCTGTAGCTGCTCAAACGCAGCGCTATTAGCATAGGCTAGGCACTCGTCAGGTTTTTCAAGTAATTCATCTGCTAAATGTGGATCAACAACTAAAAGATCCTCGAAGTCGAGTATAAGTGATGTTGATGCATTTAGAGCCATCTGCGCAATTCTTTGGCGATACTTCGCAGACTTAAATATTGAGCTAAACTTCTCAATGGGTTTCTCAACAACAAGCTCCGTCATTGTTACGCACCTCTTAATTTTGGCTTTTTAAACTATTTTTGACCTCCATTCGATTATTATATTACGTATGCGCTCATAAAGGTCTCTCTCCTCATAAGTGAGATTTTTTAAAATTTGGCTTTCTGGAGTTTGGATTGAGGCTAACGAGATAATCTTCCTCAGTCTGCAGTTAACTATATCCAGCGCAAGATTTTGAACATGTTCGAATTCCCTCATCTTCTCAGGGCTAGTTTTAGAAGCAGCCTTTAACTCATCAATTAAGCGACGAAGTCGAGGATAGAAGTCTTCCGGTAAAGTTGATAACTGCCCAACAGCCTGTATACGCTCTGTCCACTGAATTTTGTAGAGCTTAGTTGCATCTAACATGCCCTCTCTAATCTTAACTAGACCATCCTTTTCAAGTTCCCGGGCAACCCAAAACCTAACGTCATACTCATGACCCCCTTCAAAGGGCCCAACAGAAAAACCAATAAGATCAATCTTGGGTGAACTCTTAATGGCGACAACTGTAACAAGATTATTCTCAAATAGGAAATCCGAATATTCAATGCTCAAGCGATGGCATCCCCGCCAAACATCAGTCAATGTTATTAAAGGTGCTTTAACCTAAATATAATACCTGGAATATAAAAAGGTGATATACATGTTTTTGATCGTTTAGACTAGGTGAAATCATGATTTTTTGTTGAACCGCAAAAATGGGTAGCTGTTATTTTCTACCTCCAATTTCCTTATTTTAATGCCAGAACTGTCAAGCAAAGCTTAAATCATTTTTTAGCTAAATTTTCTATGAGACACATGAAAGTTAAAGTTGTTTATCTAGGTGTTGTCAGGCATAAGGTTGGAAGAAAAGAGGAGGAGTATGAGGTATCTGAAGGTTCCTCCCTAAAAGATCTACTTACCAAGATCGTTGAAGCACATATAGCCCTTAAGGATTTAGCAGGTAGTTTAAATGATAGTCAGATTGATCCAACATTGATAGCAACCCTAAATGGATTCGCTGTAAACTTGAATAGCAGTAGAAACGTTATACTTAAGGATGGCGATACACTAACTCTTATGACCGTTATCGGAGGAGGTTAAAAACTATCTGATTGTACGCTTCAGACTTTCTTTGACATTATATTAGAGGGAAAATTCTTATAAATCACAATGTATTTTTGTTTTCACCAATAATGGTGAAAACCTGTGCCTGAATGGGGATATTCAATAACTGATCTAGATCCTGAAAACACCGCCAAGGCGAGCGGTAGGGAACTTAGAATATCGCCTAAAGCAGCTAGAGAAGTCTGTGCTGTAATAAAGGGTATGATGCTTGATGAGGCCAAAGAGTTTCTAAGGCAAGTAATGGCCATGAAAAAAGCTGTTCCATTTAGGAGGTATAATAAGAAACTTCCTCATAGAAGAGGTCTGAACGGCGCTGGCAGGTACCCAGTTAAAGCAGCCTCGAAAATACTTAAGATTCTTGAGAGCGCCGAGGCAAACGCTGACTTTAAAGGGTTAGATGCTGAGAAACTTAAGATAATTCATGCAGCAGCATACCCGGGAGCAAAGATAAGAAGGTATATTCCACGAGCTTTTGGCAGAGCTACACCAAAATTTGAGACATTGTGCCATGTTGAAATAGTCCTAGAGCAGGTGAAAGAGGGATAAGTAATGTCATATGTTAAACATTTCGTAAATGAAACCATAAAAAGAGCAGAAATAGATGAATTTCTTTGGAGGGAGTTTGAAAGAGCTGGTTATGGTGGAGTTGACATAACTAAGACGCCCTTAGGTACGAACATAGTTGTTTACGTCATGCGCCCAGGTTTTGTCATAGGACGCGGTGGCGAGACGATAAAAAACCTAGCCAAGATTCTTGAGGAAAAATTTAACCTCCCAAATCCACAGATATCTGTTGCAGAGATAGAAATTCCAGAATTAAATCCTTATGTCATGGCGTCTAGAATAGCCGCTGCCCTTAGACGCGGAGTCCATTTTAGGAGAGTTGGCTTCTGGGCCCTAAATCAGATAATGAGCGCAGGCGCTCTTGGAGCCGAGATAATTATTAGCGGAAAACTCAGAACTGAAAGGGCTAGGGCTGAAAAATTCAGGGATGGATACATCCCAAAAAGTGGGGAGCCAGCTATGAAATATGTTAGGAAGGCAGTTGCACATGTTCAGCTGAAACCCGGAATATTTGGTGTTAAAGTTATAATAGTATCTCCAGAGGCTAAGTTTCCAGATGAAGTAGAAATTCTTGAGGGGAAAGCAGAGGAGCCTACTACTGAAGAGAATACGATCGAATCTTGATATTGGGGGGCTGATAGTAGATATGGCAATTCTCAGAATGAATGAAATCCGCAACATGTCCCGCGATGAACGTGAGAGGAGACTTAGCGAACTGCGTGCAGAACTCACTAGGCTGAAGACTATGGTTAGGGCTGGTGGTGCAATTGAAAAGCCAGCCAGAATTAAAGAGATTAGACGGACAATAGCCCGCATCCTAACTGTCAACAATGAGGAGGATAGAAAGGTTAAATGAATAATTTAACTCATATTCTCCAGGATGAGTTTATTGGATTAAAAGTTAGAGTCGCTGAGAGTACAAATCCGAGTTGTGTCGGTTTATCTGGAAGAATTATTGATGAGAGTAGAAATACTTTTAAGATTCTTTGCGGAAATGAGGAGAAGATTTTGATCAAGGAGAATTGTGTTTTCCATTTCACTTTACCAGATAAAACTATTGTTGAGATTGATGGTAAAGTTTTAATTGGTCGACCTGAAGATAGGGTTAAGAAAGTAATTAGGAGACGTTGGTAATGTCACTTGAATCTGTTAGGAATCCGGAGAAAACGTGTAACGACCCGAATTGTCCCTTTCATGGTTCCTTAAAAATTAGAGGGAGAGTACTTGAAGGTACTGTTGTGAGCGCTAAAATGGATAAAACTGTCGTAGTGAGACGCGATTATGTGAAATATGTGTCAAAATTCAAAAGGTATGAGCGGAGACATAGTCGTATACCAGCTCACAATCCACCATGCATAAATGCCGCAGAAAATGATGTTGTCAGAATAGCTGAATGCCGACCAATAAGTAAAACAGTCTCCTTCGTGGTAATAGAAAAATTAGAGAGGGTATCTTGAAATGGCTGCTAAAGCTAAGACCAGAGGTTTACAGGCTAAGGGTGTTGGAAAACCTAAAATGAGAGTAAGTAAGGGAGTAAATGTTGGGTCACTGATCAAATGCACTGATAACTCTGGTGCTAAAGTGCTCAGACTGGTTCAAGTAATAGGATATAAAGGCAGACATAGAAGGTCCCCAGCAGCTTCAGTAGGCGATATTGTAGTAGTATCCGTTAGAAGAGGAACACCAGACATGCGCAAAAAATTATTCCATGCAGTGATAGTTAGACAAAGGAAACCCTATAGACGCCCAGAGGGCATATGGGTTCAATTCGAAGATAATGCAGCCGTAATTATAACGCCAGACGGCGAGATGCGTGGGTCAGAAATACGCGGCCCAGTTGCTAGGGAGGCTGCTGAAAGGTGGCCTAGAATAGCTAGCGCATCAAGTATAATTATATAGGGGAGAATAAGTGGCATGGAAAGGGTATCGGTTAAACCAGGTAAGCAGAGGAAGAGACTCTACCAAGCACCATATCATATTCGTGGAAAGATTTTATCAGCTCATCTATCATCTGAACTCCAAGAAACATATAAAACAAGGTCTCTTCCAGTCAGGAAGGGCGATACGGTCAGAATTTCTAGGGGCGACTATAAGGGTGTTGAAGGTAAAGTAATGAGGGTTGATAGAAAAAGGTATCGCATATTCATTGAAGGCATAACTCGTGAAAAGGCTGATGGAACAACCGTGCTAGTCCCAATTCATCCATCTAAGGTTGAGATAATACGCTTAAACCTAGATGATAAACTTAGGAAAAAGATATTAGAGAGAAGGGCCCTTAATGAGGGGGCAAAAAACAAGGTTAAGACCTTAATACAACCGTCATCTAGCGTAGAAGGTGCATGAAAATGGGTAAGATGGGTGGTAGCAGACATATTAAACGTGAGGTAACACCTGCATTCTGGCCTATACACAGAAAAAAGTTTGTTTGGGCCCTTAAGCCTAGCCCAGGTCCTCATCCTATTGAGCGATGTATACCCTTGGGAATAATTGTACGAGACCTCTTGGGTTTTGCTAAAACGATGAGGGAAGCTAAGAAGATAATTGCTCAAGGGAAAATTCTCGTGGACGGTCGGGTTAGGCGTAAAGAGCACTTTCCAGTTGGATTAATGGATGTTTTATCGATACCTGAAATAAACGTGAATTTTAGGGTTCTTCCATGCGAGAAGGGTTTAACTCTACATAGAATAAGTGCTGAGGAAGCAAAGTATAAGGTTTGTAGAATTGAAAATAAAACAACTATTAATGGTGGCAATATTCAGCTTAACCTTCATGATGGGAGAAATATATTTATACGTAGTGAGGACGCAAGTAACCCCGCTGGAAAAATATATTCGACTCTCGATGCATTAAAAATGGAAATTCCAAGCCAACAAGTTCTCGAACACTTAAAATTAGATATCGGCATGATGGCTATAATTGTGGATGGGGAAAATATTGGGAAATATGGAACCATAAAAGCCATTGAGGAGCGCAAAGGGCAAAAAAGACGAAGAAGTCTCGTAACAATAGAGGGCAACAATGGAGTAACCTACCAGACGATACTGGACTATGTATTCGTCGTGGGTGATAAAAAGCCAAGAATATCCCTGCCTAGCGTGGTGGAGGAATATGCTGTCAGCTGAAGATTTTAGGGCAAAGTGGCAGGAAAACCCGATGCTAAAACCAAGAGTCGAAAAGGTTGTTGTAAACTGTTCTGTTGGAAAGTCAGGTGAACCATTAGAGAAGGCTATGAAGATTATTGAGCAGTTAACTGGACAGAAACCGTGCTTTAGAAGGGCCAAGAAAACCATTAGGGACTTCGGAATAAGACGAAAAGAACCCATGGCATGTGTAGTAACGCTTAGAGGTGAGAGAGCTGTTGAGTTTCTTAAGAGGGCTTTGGAAGCAGTCGACAGGAGAATTCCGGCAAGCTCATTTGACAGGTTTGGAAACTTCTCCTTTGGCATAAGAGAGCATATAGATATACCTGGAACAAAGTATTCTCCTGATTTAGGCATAATAGGCATGGATATTTGCGTATCCTTAGGTAGAGCTGGCTATAGGGTTAAATATAGAAGAAGAGCAAAATCTAAGATTGGTTCAAAACATAAACTAACTGCAGAAGAAGCCATGGCGTTCATGAGAGAGGAACTCGGCGTTGAGATAACGGGGGATGGGCATAAATGAGCGAGAGAAATGAGAGAAAAGTAAAGAAGATTGGTAAGGGCAGTAGACCCTGTAGGCGATGCGGGTCATATGGTCCAATAATAAGAAAGTACGGTTTAAACCTTTGCCGTCACTGTTTCAGAGAAGTAGCGGAGAAATTGGGCTTCAAAAAATATAATTAGAAGAGGTGATGATGAATGAATTTAGACGCGGTATCAAATGGTTTAACAGCAATCTACAATAACGAAATGAGACGTAAAAAAGAGTGCTATATAATGCCAGCATCGAAGCTACTGGGCAACATCCTTAGGGTATTGCAGATGCATGGTTATATCGGCGAGTTTGAGTTTATAGATGATGGACGAACCGGAAAGTTCCGAGTTCAACTCCTAGGTAGGATAAATAAATGTGGGGCTATAAGACCTAGATACTCATTTAAGGCCAAAGATATTGAAAATTGGGAGAAAACTTTTCTTCCAGCGAAAGATATGGGCATACTTGTAGTTACGACGCCTCAGGGGGTTATGTCCCACCTAGAAGCTAAGAAGAAGAGTATTGGAGGCAAGCTTCTAGCATACGTATATTAAAACTACTTATGGAGAGACCGTAAGATGCAAGAGATCGAGACTAGACGAGTCAAAATTCCAAATGGCGTTAAAGTTAGAGTAGAGGGTAAAATCGTAGAAGTTATAGGCGACAAAGGAAGATTGATACGAAGTTTCTCTGAGCACCCTGTAGCGATAAGCGTTATTGGCGATGAAGTCGAAGTCTCAGCCCTCTGGCCTAAAAGAAGGGAAAAAGCTTGTGTTGGAACGGTAGCTGCACATATTAAAAATATGATTCTTGGCGTAACAAAAGGTTTCACATATAAGCTTAAAATAGTCTTCGCCCACTTCCCAGTATCTGTTAAAGTTAGTGGGGATAGAATTTTAATAGAAAATTTCATGGGCGAGAGATCTCCGAGAATAGCGAAAATAGTTGGCAACACTAAGGTTATCGTTAAAGGTGATGACGTAATTGTGCAGGGAATAAATTTAGAAGAGGTTAGTCAAACAGCCGCTAACATAGAACAAGCTACGAGAATAAAAAATAGAGACCCAAGGAGGTTCCTAGATGGTATTTACGTCTATGAGAGGTTGGAGGGGTTGATTAGTTGAGCTCCCAAGAAACAAGCCCAGATATGAAAAGAGTGATTGAGTTAAGAGAGAGGGTAAAAAGTAAGAAACCTGAATTCATACGGCAGGAGAGCTGGAGATATAAGCGAGTGAAGGAAAACTGGAGGAAACCTAAAGGTATAGATAGTAAAATGCGTAAAGAGGTTAAGGGTTGGCCTGCCAGAGCAAAGGTTGGCTATAGGGGACCAAAGGCAGCTAGGGGTCTACATCCCTCAGCTTACCGAGAGGTTATCGTTTATAACATTGACGACCTAACAGAAATAGATCCTAAAACTGATGCCATAAGGATAGCTCATACTGTTGGTGCAAAAAAGAGAGCCGAAATACTTAATAAAGCAAAGGAAATAGGGGTAAACATCTTAAATCCTGGAGCGGTCACGGAAAAGGAGGCAAGTGAAGCCACCAAGGTCAGTCAATCCTAGTTGGAGGTATTTAGACTTTGAGCTTGAGAAGCCAACGTAGAATGGCTGCGGAAATACTTGGCGTAGGCGAGGAGCGAATATGGATAGACCCAGAGAGAATCGAGGATGTTGAGACAGCAATAACTAGGGAAGACATAAAAAGGCTAGTACATGAAGGCGTTATAAAGAAGGTAAAGGAAAAGGGCGTTAGTCGCGCTCGTGCACGGATAATACGCGAGAAAAAGAAAAGGGGAAGGCGAAGAGGCGTAGGGAGCAGAAGTGGGGCTGCAAGTGCTAGAGTTGCACACCAAAAGGACTGGGTTGAAAGGATTAGAGCTCTACGTGAGAGACTTCGTGAGCTTAAGGAGAGGCGCATTATAACAACTAGAGTTTACAGGCAGCTTTATTTGAAGGCTAAGAGTGGATCTTTCAGTTCCGTTTCGGACCTGCATCGCTATATTGAGGTTCACGGCTTGAGGAGGAGGCGTTGATGGCCAAAGGTCCATCCTACAGCGTTCCATTCAGAAGGCGTAGGGAAGGAAAAACAGACTATAGACTCAGAAAGAAAATGGTTATCTCAAAGATGCCTAGGCTCGTGGTTAGAAAAACTGGGAGAAACTTTATTGTTCAATTAATTAGGGCAACGGTTATAGGCGATATAGTAATAACGTCGGCTCACTCCCGAGAATTGAGGAACAAATATGGTTGGCTTGGGAGTCTAAACAATCTTCCAGCCGCATATTTAACTGGTCTGCTTTGTGGCTTGAGGGCAGCTACTAAGGGCGTTGAAAAAGCAATATTAGATATAGGCTTGCACACTCCATCTAAAGGCGCAGCCGTCTTCGCAGCTATGAAGGGATTCGTGGATGCAGGTGTAGAAGTACCTTATGACGAGGAAATTTTACCGGATGAATCAAGAATACGCGGTGAGCATATAGCCGAATATGCAGAGATGCTGGCATCAGAAAGTATGGAGAAGTATTCAAGGTTCTTTTCAGAATATTTGGCCCGAGAACTTCAGCCACAAAATCTTCCGGAGCATTTCGATGCGATAAAGGAGAAAATATTAGCGGATTTTAAAATCGAAAAGTAATAAATTCTTTTTTAGATTTATTTCAGCATGTTAAAGATTTTGTATAACCACCTTACTAAGAAACATTATTTATTTGAGTATAGGAAACATGTTTTCATTAAAAGACTTGAATGTTATTTTAATAGTAAAATGAAATAAAAAGGAAACGAGAAAACCCGGTTTTCGATCGGATAAAAATACCTTTTGGTTTGAGACGTCTTCCTTTTAAGTTAACTTTTTGTTCTTATCTTTTGTCCCAGAATTACTCTCTCGCTAAGTGTTCAATAAGAACCTTAACGATGTAATAATATGCAGGTTTAGGCCTGTATGATTCGTCAAAGATTAAAGCTGCACCATACCCACTAAAATAACTTGGTATCCAAGAGTATTTATCCGTGAAACCCCACATCACAAAGACTTTACAATTCCCCGCCGACAAGCATACCTTAAGGATATCGCGATATATTTCCGCCTGCCTAACCAAGTCCTCCCATTGGGGAGGCGTCCTAACTCTAACGTCCATCTCAGTTATATGAACTACTAAGCCCAGATCGTTTAAACGTTTAATGTTCGCTAATACCTCCGAGGGAGCTGGCGGGTTCTCTACGCTCACATGCATCTGTAAACCAACACCATGCACCGGCACACCATTCTCTAGAAGCCCTTTAATAAGGTTGTAAACAGCATCTGATTTTACGCCTAAACCTTCTGCACCATAGTCGTTATAGAAGAGAAGAGCCTGAGGGTCTGCTTCATGCGCCCATCTGAAAGCCAGCTCAATATACTCTGGGCCGATATTTCTCATCCAAATATTATCTCTTAAAGTCCCATCATCATTTACTGCTTCGTTGACAACATCCCATGCATAGATCCTACCCTTGTAGCGTCCGACGATAGTTATTATATGCTCCCGAAGAATATTTATCCACTCCTCACGGGTGTATTTTCCCTGCGTTATCCAGTTGGGAAGTTGCTGATGCCATACAAGCGTGTGCCCACGTATCTTCATTCCTTGGGATTCAGCAAAATTAATTATATAATCCGCATCGCCAAAGGAGTAGGCATAAGGGTCAGGGTGAACTGGACCAAACTTAAGAGCATTCTCAGTCGTTAGAATGTTAAATTCCTGCTTAATCGTATGGGCGTAGTCTGGAATATCAAGTAGGCCACGTTCCACAGCAGCACCAATATAGATGCTACATCTTTCAGCGAGACTTCTTAAAGGAGGAATCGCTGCCTTAATTATCGTAATCTGCCTCTGAAGCTCTGAAATTTGCTTACGCGCATCTTTTAATTCCATTTCAACCAATGTGCCCCTAATAAAAACCCCGGCAGCAAGCCCAATTATTATACCAAATATTGCCCCGTAAATAATACTTTTCCTCAATAACATAAATGCTCCACTCTAATAACCTTTTTAAGAGGGGGTAGAAATAAAAATTTTTAGCCGTTTATTTCTAAGATCGTTGTGAGAAAAAATGCCGGGGTGGCAGAGCGGTAATGCGCTGGACTCGAGATCCAGTGGCCCTTTCCGGGCCTCAAGGGTTCAAATCCCTTCCCCGGCGCCACCCAATTCAAATTCCGTCTCAAAAAGGTAATATTACTAAAATCTGCCATCCTTATGGAATTAAAGCCAGAATATGCTCCTATGGCGGGGGTTACATGGGGCCAGAAATAGTTATAAGGGATGGTGGCGGCAGCATGGATTTAGGATACCCGAGCCATCGAGCTATATGATGCAAAAATACCGACTATGTATTACCTTAATGATAAAAACGACAGAATACAGACACGACACAATAATGTTTGAAACACCTTACTAAGAAACATTAATTTATTTGAGTATAGGAAACATGTTTTCATTAAAAGGCTTGAATGTTATTATGTTTGATAGGAGGAGTTTTTCTGAACTGGACGGTAACCAATTTTAGATGGCAATAGGTAACCGATAACCGTATAATAAATAGCGTGTTTGTGAGGAGGGATGTCAAATGCCGAATCCAGTTCAGAAAAACTCCTCCTACCTAAACTCTATGTCAACAACTGGAACAAGAACTAGAGTTGAGGATGCTTGTCCATCTAGCGGTTTATGCCCACTATGCATTAAAGAATGCCCATTTATCTGTGAGGTTTCCCTATCAGCCTTCAGGGGACGCGAGGCGCTTCATCCAGACCCAAGCATGTTCGGAAAGAGTACAGCGGGATCTCTAAAGGATTATGGTTTAGACTGGTCTCACTTTAATATTAAGTCGAGGCTTATAGGTGCTATGGGCATAAAAGAGGATCCAGATTTAGCGATTTTTCCGAACGTAGATGTAGAGACAAATGTTGGTGGGATTTCGCTCAAGATACCGGTTATGATAGGAGCCTATGGATCCACGGATGTTGCCAAAGTAAACTGGGATGGGTTGGCTATTGGCGGAGCCTTATCAGGAATAATAGTCACGATAGGCGAAAATGTTTGCGGAATGGATCCGGAAGCGAGAATTGAGGGTGGAAAGGTCGTTCACTCGCCAGAGCTTAAGAGGAGAGTTGAGGCTTTCAGAAAGTTTTGGGATGGGAAACATGGGAATATCGCCGTCCAAACAAATGTTGAAGACCAGCGTCTCGGAGTTGACGTTTACGCTATTTCAAAGTTAGAGGTTGACGTAATTGAGAGGAAGTGGGGTCAGGGAGCAAAGGCTATCGGTGGGGAGGTTAGAATAAGCGACTTGAATAAGGCTATTCTTCTCAAGAGAAGAGGATACATAGGCATACCTGACCCTGAGGACAAATCTGTTCAAGAAGCATTTAAGCAAGGCGTCTTCAGAACCTTTGAGAGACATAGCCGTGTGGGAATGCCAAGTGAAAGAAGATTTGCTGAGGATATTGAATGGTTGAGAGAGCAAGGCGCTAGAAAGGTAAGTTTAAAGACAGGTTGCTACAGCCCCGAAGCCGTAGCATTCACAATGAAGGTTGCTTCAGAGGCAAAAATCGACTATGTTGTATTTGATGGTGCTGGCGGAGGCACTGGAATGAGCCCAGTACCAATGATGAATGAGATGGGGACCCCAACAGTTTATCTCGAGGCCCAAGTTCTAACATGTGCTGAAATATTAAGGAAGAAGGGTAAGTATGTGCCGGATATAGTTATGGCAGGGGGATTCATAGATGAGACGCAGATATTTAAGGCTATTGCAATGAGCAATTTGGGTAATGGACCGTATGTGAAGGCCATATTAATGGGTAGGGCACCATTAACTGCGGTAATGAAGGCGTCATATTTTGCTGAGTTAGCGGAAAAAGGTCAGCTACCAAAGCGTTTTGAGGAGGTATTTGGTAATTCGCCTGAAAAGTTCTTCATTAGCGCTCCAGACCTTAAAGTCATGCTTGGCGAAAGATTTAGGGAAGTTCCCTGGGGAGCAGTTGGGTTATACACATATATAGATAGGATAAAGGTTGGTTTACAGCAGATAATGGCTGGGGCAAGGAAATGGAAAATCAGCCTACTTGACAGGAGCGATTTAACAGCTTTATCTGAGAGAGCCGCGAAAGCAACCGGTATACCATTACCTGAAGAAGAAAATCATTTAATAGAAAGCATACTTTCATAAAGCATTCTAGCATCTACTTACTGTTAACCCCATTCTTCATTTTTACCAAATCATAGTTTTTACGCCCGCTTCATTTCCTCAAGAGGTAACAGACAATGCGGAGCAAAGGTTTCAATTTTTACCCCTTCCTCTAGGAGCGCTGCTCCTGGAGCTAGGCCGCCAACCATGCTTAAGCCAAATCTATCCATGGCTACTGGCACGCCTAGTATTTGCTCATTCGGCGCAGAGATTGCCAATATACCTCTCCAGCCTTTCTCCTTCAATGTTGAAATTATTCTGATGGTTTTCTCCCTTGCTTCAGCCACAATTTCCCTCATACCTGCTGGGAGTATTCCAGACCCTGTTCTTACAACCTTAGCGACAGAAGTTAGGTTACTACGCACAAATAACTCAAGTGGCGGTATAGTTGTTCCATCATATGAGATCAACTCAATGAAGCGTAATGGTCTTCTATTTACAACTTGAACTAGTCCACCATACTTAAAATATAATGGAATTCCAGAGTGAATCAATACTCCGTCTATCGTTAGGTCGCAAACTGTAAAAAGCGCTATTTTACCCTCCGTAACGGATATGTTCCGGTACTCTTCATTCTCATCCAGCACCTTAATGTAGGGCGCAAGTAGAAGGTCCGCATCATGCAGAGACTTTACAACCTCGACTGCCTTATCACAGAATTTTTTATCTATTATTGAAACGTTAGCAACAACCATCCCTGAATCGGTAGCTGGGTCATATGAAACCGAATAAGCCATAGAGAGAAAGCGTGTGGTAACGAAGCCAATCCTCTGTGAAGCCAATGCCCTACTAAGCTCCTCCAAACCCAAGCTAGTTATGGTTCTTCCACTCCTCTCATGCCCAGAAACTAAACCCCTCAACTCCAGCATTTGAAGATGATACCTTATGGTTCTCTCGCTAAGGAGGAAACCCCTCCGCTCTAGTTCACGACGAATAATTGTTGAACCAAGAGGTTCAGTTGATTCACTTAATATCCTTAATATTTCAATTTCCTTTCTCGATATCTCATGGGATCCACTCATACCAGTAATCTCTCCAAAATGACTTCATCTAAAAGAAGAAATTTAAATCTTGTGAGCAAAAGTATTGCCGAAAAAGGCAAAGAATGGATAAAAAATTTTATTTTCATATGGTTTTTGGAGCCATCTCTTTAATAGATTTTCATAGGGGCATATCCATCGCCATCTCGCAGAGACCGGCTTTAAAAACCTCCTTAAAAACGGTCTCCTCGGATGCTTCCCCTCAAATTAGCGTTCTCCCATGCGAAATACGTATATATCAGATTTACCAATTTTATTAATGGGGAGTAGATGCAAATCACTTTAAATATAAAGATTTATGCTACTATCGTCATAATGGTTGTTCTCCTCGTAATTGAGAATGTTTACTGTTACAGCCTTTCAGGGATGAGATGGAAGAAGCCTCCGTATCCTCATCTATGGTATATAAACTATTGCCAAGATATTGATGATTACTTTGCTACACTTGACGCAGCAAACGATTGGAATAATATCAATCTCCCATTAGGAGTAAGACCGGTCTTTCACAATTACTGGTATCCTCCTAACCACATTCTCGTAACGAATGTTGTTAATCCTAGTGCGTTGTGGGATGGGATTTGCTACAGATATGACTATAATGGAGATAATTACATCGACTATGTAGAAATCTATTTAAACAATTATTTTACTCAAAATTACCCTTATAATGCAATAAGATCTGTTATCGCGCATGAGTTTGGACACAGCCTAGGTTTAACTGATGTAAGTGCTCCAGTCTTAATGAATGGATACACTAGTGTTCGATACTTTACATATGGCATATTCACACCCACTCAGGATGAGGTTAATGGTATAAACTATTTGTATGGAGGATAAGGATATGAATGAAAGGCAGCTAATGCCG
Source organism: Bathyarchaeia archaeon (assembly GCA_038859955.1). GTDB lineage: Archaea > Thermoproteota > Bathyarchaeia > Bathyarchaeales > DTEX01 > DTEX01. The sequence goes on from JAWCEH010000001.1 coordinate 149,681, forward strand.
TGTATATTCATAATTTCTATGGGGATAATCTTCGGGGGGATAATTTTTGGGATAGCCTTCACATCGATTAATGCGTTTTTTATACAGACAAAGAGACAAGGCATTGGTATTGGGGAAGTATCGTATGCTTTTTATTATGAGTCTTTCAGAGATGCTTATGATAAAGCGGATTTAGTTGTTGTGGGCAAGGTTATACGTGTAGAGTACTATTGTAAGCCAATAGCAAAGGTAGTTATTCAAACTGCGATGGGACCCTTAGTTCCATGTTTCCCATGGACGCTTTCATCTTTGGAGGTTGAGACCGTAATTAAGGGAGAGTTGACGAACAAGACCATTATTGTAAGTCAAGCCGGCGGCATTTCATATGGTGTGTTCGCCTTGCTTCCGGAGGACCCGCCTCTCAAAATAGGTGAGAGGGTTCTCCTTTTTCTTATAAAGAGTGAGCTACCAGTAAAATATGAGGAAGAGTTTGGTTATCATGGTCCGTTCGGCAGGTTTGAGGTTATAGATGGCAAGGTTTACTCGTTAATGTATGGGCTTCCGGAGGAGCTAGAGGATACGAGGGTAAAATGCAGAGAAGCAGCGGAAAATATATTGACAGCATTTCCCCACAGCGACTATAAGGATGTTAACGGGATCCCACTAGAGGATTTCATAAAAATACTGACCACCGGAAAACCTTAAACCCGCAGCAAAGAAACCTTCACCCTTCTGTTTAAGCAGAATGAAGTTCTGAAACAAAAAGGCTATTATAAGTCTTTGCGGCGATGGTAAGGCTCCTTAATAGGCAATATTTAGGTAGAGTGGTGCAATTCCACACCGGACTCACACATAATCGCTTATATACTGTATTGTAGAGAAGGCGAAGAAATTAGGCTTAAATATCTCTAGGGTTTGTGAAAATGCTCTAATTCAGGCAATAAATTCCTTAGAAGCCATATTTAGTGAGAGGGGAGGTAACCTAGGAACCGTAGGTTCCCGGTTGGAGCCCCGGGCGGGATTTGAACCCGCGACCCGCGGCTTACGAGGCCGCTGCTCTAACCGCTAAGCCACCGGGGCTCTTAAGTGATATATATAAACTTATGGATTTTATTTTAAATTTATTAGTTTATCT
>JAWCEH010000002.1:0-117321 GCA_038859955.1 Bathyarchaeia archaeon
GAGGGAGAAGGAGAATTTCCTTGCCCATCATGCGGAAATCTAATATCACCGGATGATGAAAGCGGCCAAAACTATGAAATAATAGACGTTAAAACAGACGAGCAAGAGAGACTTAAAGAGCTACTAATAGTCTGTAAGAAATGCGGAAGCAAAATATGCTTAGAAGGTTTTGAGATTCTCAGCGAACTGGAAGAATCACAGGATTTTGAAGAGATAGAAGATTTATAGGAACATGATTTGAATGTGGTGGGCCTTCTTTGCCTAGACTTGAGAATTGGTGGTGATTTTTAATGGAATTAAAGGGCTTTTTCACATCTACTATTGGGAGCTTCCCTCTAGAAGATTCGGAAATAAATAGAATAAGATGCTTAAAGGATCTAGTTAATTTAGGGATAGATTTCCCAGCATATCCCCAGCTATTGGATATGGGAAAGCAATTTTTAGACGATCTAGTTTATCAAAACTCAGGGGTAATTTGGAAGGATGGCAAATATAAACTGACTCGTAGAGAAATAGATGTTCATATACAGCCCCCTGGACTTGAACCATTTCAATGGGCTGTAAAATATGCTGTGGAGAAAGGCTTAACAGTTAAGTTTAAAGCTCCTATAACAGGTCCATTCACCTTAGCATCCTACATAGAAACTGGAGATGGAGCGGCGCCTTTTAATACAGCTCTATCAGATATTAGGTTAATAGAGCAAATCGCGCAGATATTGTCCGAAACATGCAAAACTGCTTCAAAAAGTGCCAGTATGGTCTCTATTGATGAGCCTATTTTAGGGGTCATTGTTGGGGTAAGAATACCTTTTAAGTATACTGAGAATGAAATTAAGAAAATACTTGATGTATTAAGAGAGAGTTGCGGGGATACTATGGTTGGGATGCATATTTGCGGCAGAATCTCCCCGAAACTTGCCAACATCTTATTGGAGACCAGTATGGATTTTTTAAGTCATGAATTTTATGATTCTCCTGAGAATATAAAGGTTTATAATCCTGAAGATTTAAGGAGAAGCGGAAAAATACTATCGGTTGGCTGTTTATCAAGTAGAAACCCAAAAATAGAAAGCCCTCACGAAATTTTCAAAATAATGATAAAATTTAGGGATTTTGGCGATTGCCTGATTTTTACACCGGACTGTGGATTTAGAAATCTAGTAGTTAATGGTTCCAGGGAAAAAGGTTACGAGATTGCTATCAAAAAGCTTAGGAACATGGTTGAGGCATCTACGAAAGTTAAGGAATTTGCTATTTAAGCAAATTAAGTTGTTTTAGAGTAAACCGACATCCCTAAGTATTCTCTTAAATTCTTCATCCTTCAATGAGGCCTTTCTTCCAAGTTCGTAAAGTTTCTTAACCTCATCAACAACCTTCATAAGTACATCTAAATCTGGTTCTCTACCGGTAATTTCTATTATTTTATGCTTAATTATGGCTTTTCCGGAATGCTTACCTATTGTTAGTCTGCGTATGTTTCCCACAAGCTCAGGTCGATATGGCTCATATGTTGATGGATCATTCAGGACGCCATGTGTATGAATTCCTGATTCATGCGCAAAAGCATAGGCGCCAACGATAGCTTTATTTGGTGGAACAACATAACTTGTTGCTCGACTTATTAATTCAGCTAGGGCAGTTAGCTTTTCTGTTTTTCCCTCAAACTTTTTAACGCCATAATGCATGTACAAATTCATTATAACTTTCTCTGTTTCAGCGTTCCCAGCCCTCTCACCTATACCGAGAAAAGTTGTGCTCAAGTAGATTCTATCCCAAAGTCCAGAAGCAGCCCTTACAGCTGCCATAGTATTCTCTACAGCATTTCCAAAGTCATCATGCGCATGAATTTCTACATCACTTATTTTCGTCTCGTACTTAATGGCTTTAATCTTCGCCGGGATCCCATTTGGTAAGGGTGCATTAGGATCAGATAGCCCGACACCCACTGTATCGCATATTCTATAACATTCAGCTCCAGCATCAGCAACAGCATTAATAAACATCTTTTCAAAATCCCAGTCAGCTCTGGTACTATCCTCGCCATGAACGAAAACTCTCAATCCTTGATCTTTAGCGGCGTATTCAACAACCTCAATAACCCTGTCTAAAAGATAATTTGGAGATTTATCTGGCCACTTAGCCCTAAAATGGATGAAAGACACTGGATGAGAAATGCCGACTTCCTCGAACCCGCAGTCTATTGCATCATCTATATCCTCTTTAACTGCTCTACACCAGCCAGCTAATCGTGCTCCCAAGCCTATTTTCTGAATTAGCTTAACTGCTTCTTTATCAGGCTTCTGAAAATGATGTAGCTCTATCCGTTCAACACCTATCTCGTCTAGTAAGCGGGCTATTTCCGCAGCGTCTTCTGGAGAAACCGCTAAACCAGGCATCTGTATGCCGTCTCTTAATGTTGTATCATCAATTATAGGTTCAGTTTTCAATGAAAGTTTGAAGTATATATCTTCCGGGTCTATTCTCTTAAGTGTCATAATATCCACCATTTTCTGTTCGCCAATCTTAACTTTCATTTTTGTTTGCAGAAGTTATGGTTGGTGGATGAAAGATGGAGATCAGCGTCTCAGTATGTACAACGTTTGGATGCTGCTCAACCATCTCATATATTATCTTCTGCAACTCCTCGAGACTACTAGCCTCTATAACTACAACCGCATCATATCTTCCAAGAACTGAATTAGCCATTTTAACGCCTTTTATCCGCCTAGATCTAACTATCTCTTCGGATGTCCCAGGCTTCATTCTTACAAGAACAAATGCTCTTAGCGCTTTTCTTCTGAGATCTTTACTTGCTGTCATCCTTAAACCCCAAGATTATTATTTAAATTTCAGTTAAGGTCAAAGACGTCTCGGTATGAACGATATCTGGATCCTTCTCAATAACTTTGTATAATATCTCATGAATACTCTCTAAATTAGGTGCCTCAATTATTACAACAGCATCAAATCTCCCATATATAGCATCTGCTTGTATAACCTCTTTAACCCTATTCTTTATTCTTTTAATAACATCAAGAGATGTTCCAGGTTTAGTTTCAACAAAAATATATGCCCTTATCATTTTTTACACCCCCTTTCTTTTTAACACTATCAATACGCATTTTAAATCACTCCTAATAATCTAGGTATTTCGTTATTTCCCATGGTGTTATATAGAGACAGTATTGTCGCCAGTCGTTCATCTTATACTCTATAAATGTATCAAATATGTGACTTCCAAGGGCCCGGTGGATCACTTCATCACTTTTCATCTCATCAATAGCTTCCTTTAACGTTGTTGGTAGCTCATTAATACCTAGTGCTCTTCTTCTTTCCGGAGATAACTTATAAATATCCTCATCAACTGGATCACCCGGTTCGATCTTCTTTTTTATGCCATCAAGTCCGGCCATTAAAAGACATGCAAACGATAAGTAGGGGTTGCATGAGGGATCCACACCGCGATATTCAACGCGCTTATAGGGAGAATACTGCGGTCCTCTTTGGTAAACTGGTATTCTAACTAAAGCAGATCTATTTCTACGTGACCAAACAATATAAATTGGCGCCTCAAATCCTGGTACTAGCCTCTTATATGAGTTTACCGTTGGACAGCATACTGCCGTTAATGCTCTAGCGTGCTCGAGCAGACCCCCAATAAAGTATCTACCAGTTTGACTGATCTCCGCGTATTCGTCACTCTCATCATACATAACATTCACTTCGCCCCTCCACAGCGACATATGAACGTGCATTCCACTCGCATTATCCATATAGACTGGTTTTGGCATGAAAGTAGCTATTAAACCATGCCTTTTAGCAACATTCTTCGCAACAAACTTATAGTATATTGTTCTATCAGCAGTCTTTACAAGTGGACCATATTGGAAATCTATCTCAATCTGCCCGGCAGTCGCAACTTCGTGATGATGCTTCTCAATTTTAAACCCAAAGTAATCCTCAAGAACCGCTGAAACCTCATTTCTATACTCAATTGTCGTATCTTCAGGAGGGGGCCTATAATAGGCTTCTCTAGGTCTAATAACATAACCTCCGCTGGAGATCTCTGGTGACTGCGGAACAACTCTAGGGGCACCCCAAGAATCGCCTTTGCCACCATCCGGACTGACCCAAAGATCCCATACGAGCCTTGTTGGGTCAATTGACGAAAATATAAAATGTTCTAGTTCAGGAGCGATATACTCGTTATAACCCATTTCAGCGGCCGCTTTAACAGCTCTTTTCGCAACATAACCTCTTGGATCAACCTCAGAGGGTTCCTTGCTTCCATACGCCTCGCAGACATCTCCTATAATTATGGCGCTCTTCTGATTCTCACTACTAGTCCATGGAAGTATAGCTAAAGTCCTCGGATCAGGTATAAGAACCATATCTGATTCCTCAATTGATTTAAAGCCCCTAACCGATGAGCCATCGAAACCTAAACCCGCTCTGAAGGCATTTCCCTCAATGAACTCTCTCGCGGGTATAACCATGTCTTGCATTAAACCTCTTATATCAATGAAGGTCGAATGTACCCACCGAACCCTATTCACTCTTAAGATCTCAATAGCATTCTTAACTGCTTCATCGAAGTTATCATCTTGTTGCAATTGCCAGTCACCGCTTTTATTCAATAGTTTGCTCTCTTATTACAAGCACATATATAAACTTTTTGCAAGATTTTAAGAAAACTTTTAAATAAGTTTAATTTATATTGAATAAATGTTCAATTTGAAACGGGGGTGAATATATCGCCATCCACAGATGTTGATGAACTAGACCTTCAAATAATCAGGTTATTGCAAGAGGATTCACGTATAAGCTTTAATAAAATAGCCAGTAAGCTAGACGTGTCTGTTGGAACAGCTTATAATCGCATTAAGAATCTTGAAGAGAAAGGGATATTAAAAGGTTACACTGTACTTGTCGATCCAGCAAGAGTTGGATATGGAACAATAGCAATCATATTTATTCAAGCAGAGGGGGCTCATCTAGTAGATGTGGAAAATGAGATTGCAAAAATTGATAATGTTGTTGCAGTCTACGACATAACTGGAGATTTCGATGTAGCTGTAATAGCCAGGTTTAAGGATAGAACTGGGTTAAACGCGTTCGTTAAAAAGCTTCTATCTATGCCATATGTTAAGCGGACCGTTACCAATGTCGTCCTAAACGTCGTGAAAGAAGACTTTAGAGTTAAATTTTCATAGTTGTTTGCAATACACTCCACGCACTTTTTATGGATATTTCTTCTCACTCTTTTTTGATTATATCCTACAATAGGCTTCAAAAATCTGTAGTCCATCACCAAAACTTTATATTACTTTCAGCAGATCTGAGCGAGTTATTATTCCAACTAACTCACCCTTTCTCGTTACCAAAACTCCCGGATGCATCTCTAGCAATGGTCTTACTACGCTAATATCCGTGTCTTCTGATACAGTAGGAAGCGGTGGCTCTATAATCTTCTCAACGGGTTCCTCAGCTATGTTTGGGCTTAAGTTCTTTACGATCCCCTCCTCAGTTACCATACCAACAACTTTGTTTCCATCAACAACAGGTAGCTGCGAGAACCCATATCTTACCATTATCTCGCTAACGTTCTTTATCTTCTCCTTTAATGTTGTCGTTATTACTTCACGCGTCATTATTTCTCCACATTTTTTACCGCGCCTACTGGTTAATATCTGCAAAATTTTATTCACAGTAGATAATCTGGGATCAACCTTCCCACTTTCTATTTTGGCTAAATGAGCCTGAGAAACCCCAACCATTTTTGCAAGCTGACTTTGAGTTAATCCAGCTTCAAGCCTCATCTTCTTAAGCATTGAGCCAGATATTATCAAAAAGTGATAACCCCCAGTTATAACCCATAAATTAACTTTTTAGAGAGAAATATTTATTTTTCTATTTTTAAATCAAGTTCCTACTTTACATTTCATTACAAAACATTTGATTAATTATATATTATAGTACATATTTTTCCCATTCATTATACCGTAAATTATATATTTAATTACCCTAATAATCTTTCGATGCGTAAATAATGGATGATGCGTCAGAATGAAAAATATAACAGTTATACCTTTAAAAAGCGTTCCCCTAGAAGAACAAGAGATTGAAATTGTTGAAAGAAAGGGGCTGGGTCACCCGGATACTATATGTGATTCAATAATGAACGAGGTTTCGGTGAACCTCTGCAAGGAATATATCGAGAAGACTGGAGCAATAATGCACCATAATATTGATAAGTCTCTCCTTGTAGCTGGCGAAGTGGAAGTAAGATTTGGTGGCGGCGTTATTAAAAAGCCTATGAAGATGATTTTCGGCGATAGAGCGACATTTGAGGTTAATGGCATTAAAATACCTGTAGCAGAAATAGCCATCCAAACAGCCAGAGACTGGTTTAAGAGAAATCTTAGGTTCGTTGATCCGGATAATCACGTAAATTATCAAGTTGAGATACAACCGGGCTCACAAGCGCTCACAGACATATTTAAACGGGGTGGAAAAATTCTCGAAGCAAACGACACTTCTGCAGCCGTTGGATGGGCACCTTTAACTAAGACCGAGAGGCTTGTTTTAGACTTGGAGAAGTATCTTAATTCGGAAAACTTTAAGAGAAGGTTTCCTGAAACTGGTGAAGATATAAAGGTTATGGGCTTTCGAAGACACAGGGATTTAAATCTAACGGTTTCGATAGCTTTTGTAGATCGTTTCATAAGTGACGAAGAATATTACTTTGAGAAGAAAATGGAAGTCTTAGAAGACATGAAGGAATTCATTGAAAGTAGAAGTGGCTCCTTTGATAAAATTCAAATTGAGCTAAATACTTTAGATGCACCTGGTAGAGGTGTGAGCGGCATCTATCTGACAGTGCTTGGAACAAGCGCGGATGGTGCCGATTCGGGGCAAGTGGGCAGAGGCAACAGAGTTAATGGACTAATCTCACTCAATAGACCACAATGCTCCGAAGCTGCAGCTGGCAAGAACCCGGTCAGCCACGTTGGAAAAATATACAATCTGTTAACTCATAAAATTGCTAATGAAATTTATAGCGAAGTTAGCGGTGTTAAGGAAGTTTACGTGTGGATGCTAAGCAAGATTGGGCAGCCAATAGATCAGCCAGTCATAACAGCCGTGCAATTAATCGCGGATTCAGAAACATGCTTTGACACCATAAGAAGAAAAGCTGAAGAAATAGCTGAATACGAACTTGAAAACATTGATAAGTTCAGTATAGATTTAGCATACGGGAGAATACCAGTGTGCTAGTCTTTTTAAACAGCAATCCTATTTCTTCGTCACAATTTTATCGGAATAAAATCAAAGTGAAATGAACATCTTGCAGTTAATTTTTTATAATTCATAAAATTATTAAACCTTTAAGGTGAATGCATGAGAGCATACATACTTGTGAATTCCGAGCCAGGCATGATATGGAAGGTTGCGGAGGCCGCGCTTAAGATTGAAGGCGTTAAGGAGGCTTATGCCGTAACCGGGCAATTCGATGATATAGTCCAAGTTGAGTTCGAGAAGATGGAGGATCTCGGAAAAATAATTGAAAGAATTCAGGGCATAAAAGGTGTACTCAGAACGCAAACCCTAATAACCATACCACCTCCGTTAAGAGAATAGAATAGATTATCGAAAGTCAAAGTAGTAGATAATGGTAAGATAATGCACTAAACTTGAATTCCATTTTTAACTAATGTCAGGTCTTTGAAGCTTAAAAATATAAGGATAGCAAAACTATTCGGTTAAGCCTCTCTCGCGCCTCTCTTGAACTGTCTTCTTTATGGCGAGTTCTATCTGTACGATAGCTGTGCCAAGATAATTACTAGGGTCTAGGGCTTCGTCCATTTCCCTATCAGTTAATAATCTTCTGACATCATTACTTTTCAAGAGAGCCTCTCTGAAGGATATTTTTTCCGCCAAGCTTTTAATTGCCAACCGCCTTAAGACTTCATGCGCTTCCTGTCTGCTCATGCCTTTCTTTGTAAGGGCTATCATAACCGCTTCAGAAAGAGCCCTGCCCTCCGTCAAATCGATATTTCTCCGCATTTTCTCTTCATCAACTTCTAAGTTTGAAAGAACCCATATCATTAAGTGCAGCATGTAGTCAACCAAAATGCACGCCTCTGGTATAATGAACCTCTCGGCTGATGATTGAGTTAGATCCCGCTCATGCCATGTTGGAATGTTCTCCAAAGCGGGAATAACTAGGCCTCTAACAACTTTTGCTAAACCACATATTCTCTCACATATCTCCGGGTTACGCTTATGAGGCATTGTTGAGCTACCAACCTGCCTCTGTTTTTCAAAGGGCTCAAAAACCTCTGCTATCTCAGTTCTCTGCAACTCCCTTATTTCAACTGCAAACTTGTCAAGAGTAGATGCTATAATTGCTAATAAACATATAAGCTCCGCATGCCTATCCCGCTGAACTATTTGAGTTGAGACCTCAACAGACTGTAATCCCAACCTCATCATAACTAATTCTTGTATTTTTAAGGCATTCGGACCTAAGCCTGCTTGAGTCCCAACAGCGCCCGTAATCTTACCTACTGTTACACGTCTCTTACACTCTCTTAACCTTTGAATATGCCTAGAGACCTCACGCATCCAAACAGCCATTTTGAGCCCAAAGGTTATCGGGAGTGCATGTTGCCCATGGGTACGCCCCATCATTATTGTGCTCTTGTAGCGATCAGCTAATCTTAGCAACACGAGCTCTAAATCATTTAAACGGCGCTCAATTATATCCAATGCATCTCTAAGCTGTAGAGCTCTAGCAGTGTCAACAACATCGTAGCTCGTTATGCCTAAGTGAACATAAGCGCCACTTGAGCCACAAACCTCGGCTAATGCCCTAACAAGAGCCATAACATCATGCTTAATCTCCCTTTCAATTTCTTTTACGCGGCTTACTTTCACATATTTTGTTGAAGCCATCTCTATAATCTTTTCAGCATCTTCTCTCGGGATCTCACCAACCTCGCTCTGAGCCCATGTAAGTGCAGCCTCAACGTCAAGCATCCTCTGGTAATAGTTCTCTTCCTCAAAAACCTTAAGCATCTCAGGGGTCCCATAACGCCCAGTATCGATAGGCAAAATCGGCATTCACTACACCTCTCTAGTCGCATAGAGCTTTCATAGTATTCTTTTTAGAGTTAGAGGCATATTAATCTTGATACTTATTATAATTGCCATTAAAAGGTCAAATTATTCCATGAATATTTAGATAATCTATTTTTAAGGATCCTATGAGGAGCTCTTTCCACTTTCATTATAAGTGACGCTGCTATAAAAAATTGTACTCTAATATAGGAGACTTGAGCAATGGGTGCTTTAATATCGATCATCTCTAAAGATGGAAGAAATGTTATTCCAGAAGCTATAAAAATGCTTAGTGCACTTAAACATAGAGGCTCTAAGGCGCACGGCATATCAACTGATAGAATGACGAACATCGTTAAAAACTTTGATGACTTTATTGATTTATCAGACGACGGATCAAGCGTCGTGATGGGTTATAACTTCAGTCAGAATCTTCCAGACGATGCCCCGCAGCCAATTGAGGGAGACAACTTTAAAATAGTTTTTGATGGCAGAATTTTCTCTCCTCATATTAAAGTTAGAGAAGTCGTTGATTTCATTAAGCAGTTTAGTGACGTTAAGCATGCAATAAGAAATCTTATTGAGAGAACTGAGGGCTCGTTTTCACTTACTATTCTTAAGGATGGCAAATTATATGCTGGGAGAGATCCCTTGGGTGCAAAACCGTTATATTTCTGTGAGAGCAAAAAATTCTACGCTTTAGCTTCAGAGCGTAAGGCACTTTGGCTTCTCGGTATTGATAACAAGAATATAAAGTCTTTCCCTCCGGGAAACTTAGCGGAAATCGATTGTAAGGGCATAATATTTCAGCCAATTAAGCTTTTGGAGAAGCCGAAAATAAAGCCCCTTCCTGTGGAAAAGGCTCTAAAGGAACTTTATAAGCTGCTGCTAAATTCAATCAGGGTAAGAACGCTTGATTTGGAGAAGGTTTCAATCGCGTTTTCCGGAGGCCTAGATAGCAGCGTAATCGCAGCGTTAATTAGAGAGAGTGGGGTAGACGCGTTCTTAGTATCAGTGGGATTAGAAGGAACAAAAGATTTAGAGCAATCTGAGAAAGTTGCTAACGAAATTGGTTTACCATTAAAGACTAAAGTATATACCCTAGATGATGTTGAAAAGGATTTACCAACAGTCCTATGGCTGATTGAAGAAGCAAACGCACTAAAAGCGTCGATATGTATCCCAGAATTTTGGGCGGCTGAAATATCATCTGGAATAGGCTGCCAAGCTATGTTCTCTGGGCAGGGAAGTGACGAGCTATTCGGAGGCTACCATAAATACCTTAAAGAATATGCAAAGTCTGCGGATAACGTTGAATGGTCTCTTTATAATGATATGCTCATGTTGTATGAGAGTAGTCTGGAGCCCGAGGAAAAACTATGTTCATTCCAAGGTTTAGAATCTAGATTTCCATACGTAGATTTTGATTTAGTATCCTTCGCTTTGAGTCTCCCAATATCGCAAAAGATATCGTCTGTAAACGATCCTCTGAGGAAAAGAATACTAAGACATCTTGCCGAATACATAGGTTTACCAGAAGATGTTTACCTTACACCTAAAAAGGCAATCCAGTATAGTACTGGCGTAAGTCAAGCACTTAAAAAAATTGCAAGGAAAAATAAGTTAAAGATGCAGGAATTTATTAATAGGGTATTTCAGAGGATTGAGTGGTCTAATGAGGACAGCAATAGTGTATTCAGCTAAATATTTAGAGCATAAAACTGGGATCAGCCACCCAGAAAAACCACAACGCTTGAAAGTTATAATGAATGGTATAATGAGAAAAAACTTACCTAATAACAGCAGAGTCACCTTAATTGAACCAAGGTATGCAAGCTTAGATGAACTGCAATTGGTCCATACTAGGGAATATATCGATAGAGTTAGGCTTATTTGTGAGCTTGGAGGCGGCTTGGTTGGCGACGAAACTCCAGTGTCAAGGGAGAGCTTTGAAGTTTCGAGACTAGCTGTTGGTGGCGTAATAAAGGCCGTACAAGAGGTTATGTCCGGAAACTTCAATAACGCCTTTGCATTGGTTAGGCCTCCAGGTCATCACGCTGGACCAAACTATTCCATGGGGTTCTGCATATTTAATAACGTTGCCTTAGCTGCAAAATACTTGATTGAGAGATACGGCTTTAAGAGAATCTTAATTTTTGATATAGATGCGCATCACGGGAATGGAACGCAAGAAATATTTTTTGACACCAGAAACATACTTTATGTAAGCATTCATGAGGATCCTATAGATTTTCCCGGAACAGGTTTTGTGTGGGAGGTTGGTGTTAACGAGGGCGAAGGATGTACTGTTAATATTCCACTCCCATTTGGTTCCGGCGATCCGCCTTACTGGAAAGCTTTCAAGACGATCGTTCTACCAGTAATTAATCAGTATAGGCCGCAGTTTATATTGATCTCAGCTGGTTTTGATGGCTATTATAGAGATAACGTATCTGAACTAGCTCTGTCCGCTTTTATATATCCTAAGCTCTTCCAAACGATGCTTGAAATATCGCATCGTTTGTGCAATGGAAGACTTGTAGCGGTACTTGAGGGTGGTTATAATCTTTGGTTTCTAAAGAAGATTGTTGCAGCGTGCATTTTCAAAATGGCTGGTTTAGATATTAGGGTCAAAGATAGACGACCACCCATAAACATAGACGCCCAAAAGGGAGCAGATAAAATAATCAGGAACATAAAAAGAATTCAATCGAGATATTGGTCCCTTTAAGCAGTATGCCGTCAGGTTTGACTTTATTCTTCGATAACCGTTATTGCTCCATTTGGGCATTGAGACTCGCATGCTCTACAAAGAAGGCAAGCATCGAGATTAACCGCAACGGATTTCCCATCTCTAAGCTCGTATACGCCAGATGGACAAACATCAACGCATGTTCCACAACCAGTACACTTATCAAGATCGATTTCTATCTTTACCATCAAATACACCTCATAGAGTTTAATTTCAAAAAGGTAGTTTTTGGGAAATAAAAATCTTATGGAAAATTAATTTAAATATTAGGTGAATATAATGAAAAACTCGAATCTTATGTCAGCCTATGGAGTTAAGTTCATACATCACAGGCATTCCTTTTAAATTAAGAGACTTTATTTCCTATAAGGCTATTACAAAATAATATTTAAGATAACGAGACCTATACCACTAGAATCAAAACTGAAAGTATATCATTACATTTTAGCCAAATATTTTAGCCAATTTTTAATGCCGTCCACATTAATTTAGACTACAAAATCTCTTCTCTAAGTCTTAGAAGAATCTCTTCAACCACTCCTTCCGCCGCATTTCTCCTGCTCTCGTATTCCTCAACGAGTTTGCGGCGTACCTCGGCGGATAAATCTCCCCTCCGATATTTAAGCTCAACATCGGATATACTCCTCTTCATAGCCTCGATCTCAGCGTTCGCCGCATCAAACCGTCTCATCATATCAGCATAATGGCCCCCAGCAGACTCGATCTCATCTTTTAGTTCATTAAATCTCCTCTGAAGGGACGATAGTTGTTCATCGAGTATTTTCATTCGTAATTTATATTGACGTCTGGAAATCTTTCCTTTTCTGGACTGTTGCTCTAAAGATTCCATCTCGGACATTATGCGCTCCTTCTTTTCATAAACCTCTATGAAATTTTTTAGGGTCTCAAGAGAAACAGGTAACTGAGCAGCGCGTATGGTTTCAGTCTCGCTAGTCGACCTAATAAACATTAAGGCTAGTCCAGTTAAGCCAATTAAGATTACTGCTAACAATGTTGGTCTAAAAGCAATCCAGAAGACCATATATTGATATTTTATGTTTAAAACGCTTAAACTCTCAAATTTTGTAATATTATAGCGCTCCATTACTGCTTGTTCCTGAAAGAAACCGATTTTCTCAAGTTTAACTTTAATATCTAAATTCTCCTGAACGAAGCTAGCCCCCTCAGGCAAAATAACTTTAGTAACAACTCGATATATAATCCACTCATCTGGCTTCGTTAGATTAATGTTTAACGCATAATTTAGCCAACCATTTTTACTAATATATTTCCAGAATGGCAGTCCATAAGACACCGCTATTCTTGCTTTATCGCTATTTTTCAATTTATCACTTATTGTGATTTGCACAATTACACTGGAATTCTTCTTTGTAATCCACACTTGGCTCTTTGGGTATACATCATAAGCGTCATAGACTGTTATATCAGTTGCATCAGCCGGGAGATTAATGGTTACTTCATTGACATTAACCATTTTTGTCTCGTAAAAATCAGTTACAGCAATTTTACCCCAACCATCAATAGTTATCTCTCTCTTCATGCATAGAAACTTTAACAGATTAAAAGTTGAGCTTGAGAACCTTACCCATGAGGAAAGGTTTGTATATGCTTTAAGTGGGCTAGTTAAATTATAAAGCTCTCTGAAGTCGCTAGATTTATTAAGAAAAACTTCTTGCGGATAATCATCTCGAGCTACTGTAGCCGTCGAGGGGAATACAACTGTAATATTACAGTACTGGGCATCTTCTTCTAAAATTGGGTATAGCGGGAAAACTGCGAAAAATCTGTTTTTACCCGCTACTTTTATCAGTTCTGTGAAAATGTATGTCACCGTGAAACTATAGGTTCCATTGCCAAATACCGTAACTGGCTTAGGGAAGGAGATTTTAAACCACTGGAAGACATCGTCGCTTTCAGCGAGACTTATTATCAGGCTTCCATTAACATCATAAGCAGAGTAATAAATAAGATTGCTGCTGTAATTTTTGGGTATGCCGACAGTATAATTTATACGAGAACGTGCAATTAAAAAGATTAAATCTGACATATTTCCAAGTGTAGACCATGAGAGTGTGAATGTGTCGTTTATCATCACATATCCTTTACTGAGAAACTCTATTCTCCTATTCACGATGGTGGACTCATTTATAGAAAGGTATATTTCCCGAGAATTCGAGGGCTCCTCAGGACTTTCTTCGGCCTTCACAGCATTTTTTGGCAAATATGCGATAAGCGAAAGTGAGATTAAGAGTAGACAGATTATTGCCTCATATTTATTTTTTAGTCCCAACTTCCGTAGCTCCTATCACGTGATACTTAACGAGATTAATAACTAGGAGAACTATGTAGAGATATAAATCTTTTAAAAGTTACGCCTCATTCTAAGGGTTTTTGGCATCTATCCATAGCCGGCTTCCCTAAGATAATACGCTTCTTCCTTCTTTGGTCCAAAACTTCTTATACCCTTAGCCTTCAACTGTTTTCTTAGGCTTGATGCGTATTGCTGATTTATTTCGCCTCTCTTTTCTAAGTAAGTTATTATTTCTTCAGCTTGCTGTTCATTATCACATCTTCTAAGGAAATCGATTACATCTGGATTATAACCATCGAATTTTTTTGATACTACTTTTTCTCCTTCTTGTGGGTCTAACCTTATAGAGGATATTGTTACCTTGTTTTCTTTGCCCTCCATCTCTCTGGCGAGATTAGGGAACATCTTTCTAAACTGCTCTTTGTCAATCTCCATTACTTCTAACCTCAATCCTAAATTTTTCTATGTTAAATGTGCTTAAAATACTTTCAGTGCGCATCCAATCTCCTCTTTTTAGGGATAAATTTCTGAAGAGGATTTTTCGCAAGAATATCTGTTAGCTGTTCAATACTTAAGCCCTTTTTTAAATCGCCATAAATCTCACAGTATTCTTTCTTATCTATATCTTCAGGGCTCCTAACAATTACTTCCACTTTATCTCCAGACGGCAATTCCAAGAAAATATGGGTTGTCTCGCCGCTTCCATCTTTTGCTGCGGGTGTTACTTCTACACTTGTTATTTTCAAGCCCTTTTCACTAAGAAACTTAATGACCGAATCCTTATTCCATGAGAAAGTGATAATGTCGATATCACTGTTTTTGTTTACTGTTCCCCTCCAAACGCTACCTATAAGCCTTGGATGGAAATCCTTTAAGGTTTCCATCATCTCGAGAGCTTCCATGCGCATACGTGTTAAGCGGTCCAATCTTTCATCCCCTTCATATTCATCTGCAATTGAATCTAGCTCCTCAGCAATTTCTAGGTTTGTTGGAAGAATTCTTAGGCCAAGCACCTTAGCAGCTCGCTCTTTAGCCTGCTTGAACTCGGTTTCTTGTAAAGTATATAACAATAGAGCGGCTTCTCGAGCAACTTTCCTTCTTAAAAAGTTTGAGGAAAAATCTCTAGCCATAATAAACTAAACCAAAACAATTCTCTACATGAAATATCTTGTTTGGTTATTTGGTTTCCTCATTAGCGGTCTTTTCTATAATTTCTTCAACTTCAGATACTTTAGGTTCCGAAACTATTTCAGCTTTTATTTTCTCACCAGAAATTAATGCTTGAATTTCCGGTCTTGAGAGCAGCTTTGACTTTCTTATACCTACATGGCGTAAGGGTGTTACCTTTTTTGCCTCATTATAAATATCTGATGCTATTTTTCCAAGAACCGCTTCCTGCACAAACTGGTCAAATGTTAATGATCTTGCTTTATCTTCAATTATCTTTTTCATCACTGCGCGTATCTCCTTCTCCTGAGATGTCTTTATTCTGGTCGTTGTGAAAGCAGATGCAGCAACTCTCAACTTATAATTGTCTTTTGTTGTTACATCAAATATTCCATCAACCTTAGTTGTTTTTCTTCTAATTAGGCTTCTAAGGTAGTCTCTTGAATACTCATGTCCCTTAAATATTGTTAGGGCTCTTCGACCATCGATATTAACGACTTGAAAGTATGTTTTTAAGTATTGATGGGCGAAGTCCTCTGTTATATCGTACAGAGTTGCCTCAACAACTCTGCCCAAAATCTTTTGCGGATCGTCTGCAGGTATAGATCCTATTTCAACGCTTCCGAAATAGGGTGGAGCCACTATGGTATACCATTTTTTGCTACGCCATTTATCCTTAACACGAGTGCTCTTCGACAATTGTTACATCACCGTACCCAGAATAATGAGTTAGGGTTATATTAAAGGTTTGCTGAAGACATATCAACAAACACATTTATATTAATCTGAGCGACATTTTTTCTTTCTTAGGGCGGCTGCTAAAGATGATCGATGTAAAGCTAGTAAGAGAAAAAACCGATTTTGTTAGGGAAAATATAAGGCGTAGAAACGATCCGGAGAAACTAAAGGCTCTTGAGGAGTTTATAGAGGCAGACAAGAGATGGCGTGTATTGCAGACTGAACTAAACAGCCTTAGAAAAAAGAGGAATGAACTAAGTATTAAGATTGCCCAGAAAAAGAAGATGGGAGAAGATGAAAGCCACCTACTTTTTGAGGCTGAAAGACTCCAAGATGAAATAAAAATTTTAGAGAGACAAGTCGAAGATTATGGACGTAAGGCAAAGAGTTTGCTTATGCGGATACCAAATTTACTTCACGAGTCGGTCCCCTATGGTCGTGACGAAAGCGACAACATTGAAATAAAGAGGTGGGGTTCACCACCAAAATTCGATTTCCCACCAAAAAGCCATTTAGAAATAGCATTAGATCTAGGATTAGTGGATGAAGAAAGAGCTAATAAGGTTGCTGGATCAGGTTTCTTCTACTTAAAGGATGAACTTGTTCTGCTTGATTTCGCAATACAGAGATTTGCAATAGATTTTCTAAGAAGGCGTGGCTTCATATTAGTTGAGCCTCCGTTTATGCTTCGAAGAAAGCCCTATGAGGGGTGCGTGGATCTTGCCGATTTTGAGACGGTAATGTATAAGATTGAGGGTGAAGACCTTTACTTAATCGCGACTAGTGAACATCCAATAGCAGCTATGTACATGGATGAAACACTTGATAAAAATCAGCTTCCACTAAAATTTGTTGGGGTGAGCACTAATTTTAGGCGTGAAATTGGAGCGCATGGCAAGTATACTAAGGGATTTTTCCGAATGCATCAATTTAATAAGATTGAACAATTCGTCTTCTGTCTTCCCGATCAGTCCTGGGAAATCCATGAAGAACTACAAAGGAACTGCGAGGAAATGTATCAGATGCTTGGTCTACACTACCGTGTAGTTAACGTTTGCACTGGAGATATAGGTTCCGTAGCGGCTAAAAAATATGATACAGAAGTTTGGATGGTTGATGGAAAGTTCAGGGAGATAGGCTCAAACTCAAACTGTACGGACTATCAAGCAAGAAGACTCAACATTAAATATCGAGAAGGACCTGGGAAGCCGCCTAAGGGGTACGTACATACACTTAACAGTACGGCTCTGGCAACAAGTAGGACCATGATAGCGATTCTGGAACATTATCAACAAAAGGATGGGTCTGTTATAGTACCGGAAGTTTTAAGACCTTATATGAATGGTATAGAAAGGATAGAGCGTAGCGGATAGAGTCTGCTGGTGAGAAACAATGTCAAGTCCGGAGGTTATTGGCATAGGTGAGATTTTAATTGATTTTATTGCAACAGAGCCAGTTTCATATATCGAGGCCTCAGCATTTAAGAAGTTTTTTGGTGGAGCGCCAATGAATACGCTTGTCGGGGTAGTTAGGTTAGGGTCAACGGCTGGCGCTATAACGGTTATTGGTGACGACCCCTTTGGGCAATTTCTCTTAAAAGAGCTCAAAAATAATGGAGTTGACGTATCACATGTTAAAGTTAAGAAAAATGTTAGAACAACATTAGCCTTTGTTGCTAATGAACCTGAAACTGGTGAGCGGACATTCATATTTTACAAAAGCCCATGGGTAAGAGGGACCTCAGTTGACTCTTTAACGCCAGAGGATATTGATTATAATTATATTTCATCTGCAAAATTTCTTCATGTCTCCGGATTCGCCCTTTCACAGAACCCGACAAGGAGAGCGATTTTCGCGGCCATAACGCATGCCAAGAAAAAAGGGGTTAAAGTCTCATTTGATCCGACCTTAAGATTTGATGTATGGAGATCGGAGGGAACGATAAGAATTGTTTATAACAAGGTACTTAAGGCATCTGATATAGCAACGTTCTCACGCGAAGAAGCGGAGTTTGTATTAGGGACAAAAGACCCTGAGAAAGCGGCGGATAAAGCTCTGAAGTACGGTGTTGAAGTCGTTGGAATAAAACTTGGCGAGAAGGGATCTTTAGTAAAAACTAAAGATGGAAAATGCGTCTTTGAACCAGCCTTTAAAGTGAAAGCTGTGGATACCACTGGTGCTGGCGATGGATGGAATGCTGGCCTACTTATCGGTCTACTCAAGGGTTGGGATCTCGAAAAATGCGTTAAGGTAGCCAATGCCGTTGGAGCTCTGGTGGTTACTAAGCACGGTGCAATAACGGCTTTACCTTATAGAGATGAGTTGAACCAATTTATCAAGGAGCAAGGCTTAGGAATAGAAGTCTAACCATTCATGATAATTTATATACGATAAATAATAATGGCACAGGAGAATAATTTAAAATACTGTTGAAAATCCATATATTACTACTCAAAGAAAACTTTAGCCTCATCGTATAGTTTTTGGTCAACCTGCTTCGTTTTTCCGGTTGCGTCTGAGAGTGGTACCGTGGTTATTTCACCAGCTTTAAATGCAACCATTAGGCCGAATTTTCCTTCCTTAACTAAGTCTACTGCTGCCAATCCATATCTCGTAGCTATTATACGGTCAATAGCTGTAGGCGAACCGCCCCTAATTGTATGTGCGGGAACAACATATCTAGTTTCAATACCTAAAGATTTCTCAAGCTCCTTTGCCAGAAATTCGCCAATGCCACCAAGGTAAACATGCCCAAACTGATCGACTTTAACATCTTTAGTTATCGGGCCCTTATAATCTTTGATTAGGGCGCCCTCAGCGACAACTATCACTAATGATTTCTGTCCGCACTCCAACTTTTTCCTCACGAAGTTTGCCACGTTTTCTATACTAAATGGTTCTTCAGGTATTAATATTAGGTCGGCCCCAGCAGCTAACCCAGAGTATAGTGCAATCCATCCAGCATGTCTACCCATGATCTCAACAATAAAGACCCTCTCATGAGCGTCGGCTGTAGCTTTAATATTTTCTATTTGATGCATTGCTTCATTAATAGCAGTGTCGAAGCCTATTGTGTGCTCAGTTCCCGGAACATCGTAATCGATCGTCTTTGGAACGCCAACGACATTAAGTCCGGCGTCACTTAGTGCTTTAGCGACACTTAACGTGTCATCTCCGCCAATGGCTATCAAAGCATTTATGCCTAGTTTCGTGAAGTTTTCCGTAATTCTTTTTATTCCATCCGGCTGCTTCAATGGATTGGTTCGGGAAGTTTTAATTATTGTTCCACCCATTCCAATAATATCCTTAATATTTTCGTATTTTAGCGGTACAGCATCTCCCTCGAGCATCCCAGCCCAACCACGCCTAATGCCCAAAACTTCGAAGCCATATTTCTCGCATTTTTTCACTATTGCCCTTATCGCGGCGTTAAGCCCTGGCGCATCTCCACCTCCAGTCAAGACACCAATTCGCATTTTTAACTTTCCCTCCAAATTCATTCTTTCCTCAAATATAAAGAAGATTTAAAAGAAAAGTTTTTCGTTTTCTTCATCAACTCATCGTTAATGTTAAGTGTTTTAAGTAAGTTTGAGTCTTATGTTTTCCTTGTATATGAAGAGGGCCGAGCGCTAATGGTAAAATACATATTTGTTACAGGCGGTGTGCTAAGCTCGGTAGGAAAGGGAATCGTCACATCCTCCGTTGGCAAGATGCTCCAGTTTAGAGGATTCTCAGCCACAGTAATTAAGATAGATCCCTACGTGAATGTTGATGCTGGAACAATGAATCCTTACATTCACGGCGAAATCTTCGTCACCGAAGATGGGGGTGAAACGGATTTAGATTTGGGCTGGTACGAAAGATTCCTGGACATTAACCTATCTAAGGAGAATAATATTACAACTGGACAAGTATATCAAACAGTTATTGAGATGGAAAGACGCGGTGATTTTCTTGGGAAATGCGTTCAAATAATTCCGCATATAACTGATGAAATAAAACGTAGAATACGAACAGTCGCGGAGAAATCAAATGTAGACGTCGTTCTAACAGAATGTGGCGGAACTGTAGGCGATATTGAGGGACTACCGTTCTTGGAGGCTATAAGGCAAATGCGCTTGGAGGAAGGTTACGAGAACACCCTCTACATACATGTGGCTTTAGTACCTATACTTGACGTGACATCTGAGATGAAGACTAAGCCGCTTCAGCATAGTGTAAATGAACTACGCAGAATAGGCATTCAGCCGGATGTAATAGTTTCCAGATGCATGAAAATGATTAGCAGAGATGTTCTAGAAAAAATCGCGCTGTTCGGAACAATACCTAAGGAGGCTGTGTTCTGCTCATATAATGTGCCATCGATTTATAGGGTTCCATTAATTTTGGAGGAGCAGGGAATGGGTGACTATATATGTAAACGTCTTGGTTTAGTGCCAAAAAGACTTAACGCTGAGGAAATAGAGAGGTGGAAGAATTTTGTTGAAACAATAGAAAACTGCAAATATGCGGTGAGAGTGGCTCTTGTCGGCAAGTATACTGGGCTAACTGATAGCTACGTGAGCATGAATGAAGCGTTCAAACACGCTGGCGCAGCTTGCAACGCAAAGGTTATGATAGATTTTATTGAAGCAGAAAAATTTGAGAAAAATCCAGAGAAAATTGATGAACTTAAAAATTATGATGGCATATTTGTTCCCTATGGTTTTGGACCGCGTGGAACCGCTGGAAAGATTATGGCTATTCAGTTTGCTAGAGAGCATAATATACCATTTTTAGGAATATGTTACGGTTTTCAGTTGGCGGTTGTTGAGTTTGCAAGGAATGCTTGTGGATTAAAGGACGCAAACAGTACAGAAATAGACGACGAAACACCACACCCTGTAATAGATTTAATGCCTGAACAACATCAAACAGTATATAAAGGGGCAACTATGCGCTTAGGAACCCACAAAATAATTGTCAAGGAGGAGACATTAGCCTATCAATTATACGGCGCTACGGAGATATATGAAAGACATAGGCATAGATACGAGGTTAACCCAGACTATATAAGTATACTAGAGAGATATGGGCTTATCTTCTCTGGAAGAAGCCCAGATGGTAGGCGCATGGAAATTCTTGAATTACCAAACAAGTTCTTCTTTCTTGCATCACAATTTCATGGAGAATTCAAAAGTAGACCGGGGAAACCGAGTCCTGCATACTATGGTTTTGTTAAAGCATGCCTTGACAAAAAGCTTGGAAGGAGCAAACCAGAATTCTGGACAAAAAGTTAATTAACTAAGATTTAAAATATTGAATCTGGTGAAACCAAGCCTTGAGCAGCAGAAGGGAGAAACGTAGACAAAGAACTGCGCCCGCGCCAGCTACAGGCGCTGGATTACTGAGGTTTTTTGAGGAAGAAAGTTTGGGAGTAAAAATAAGGCCTAGGACATTAATTGTACTAACTGTAGCGTTTATTATAATATGCATAGTTATTCAGTTCTCGGTTTAGAAACAAAATATTATTATACGAGTTTGCTTCTCTCGCTTAATCTTCATGTAGTATTTCAATTCTTTGAACATAATTGAGGTTTATGAAAATCTCGCTACGTTCTTCTCTACTCACAACCTGCGGTATTGGTTGAGCTACGGTAGATCTTAAAACAGTTGCCACAGCTTCCGAGAGCCATATACCTGGAGGCTCGATTGTGACTGCAGCTAGTTTACCCTCAAAACCATAAGAAGACCCCATTATAACGTGAATCCTCTTCCCCAAATGTCTTTCGAGCATATGGAAGATTGTTACGGGAACAGATCTATCTGACATAACCTTTCATAAGAATACTCCGCAAAAATGAAAATAAACCTTTCTGTCTAATAAAAGCAAAAAATAAGTCTAATGGCAAATGAAAAGTAGAGTGCGTGCTTGCATTATTTTTCTCATTTTCTAGAAAATTCGGATTAATAGATTGAAGAAAGAAACAGAAGAATGTAAAACTAGCATTCTATAAATATTTCTGATAACTCAGTATATAATTCATCGGGGAATTAAGATGGATAGGCAATTATACAGGAGCAATATCGACCTAGCAATTAAACACTACTCTTCCCTATTTAAGCTTCCATCATTGCGATGCTCCCTCATCCTCCTATACTTGGAAAGCTTTCTTTTTGGATTTTTAACGAAGATGCCATCTTCTTCGTTTCCAATATGGATTTTCAGCAGTCTTTTATTTGGAGTATATTTTTTTATGGCAACTATTCTCTCAGATTATCTAGTTATTAGATTGCCACTTAAAAAAGATATAATTTTAAACTTTAGGAGAATTCTTTTTCTCTCATTTTCTTCTAACATTCTATTCATTGTTTTTATGACGGCAAGCAACGCTTTGACGTTTCAGTTTCAGCATTTAGACGTTGAGATATACCCCAAGGTGCTTTCACTTGGCTTCTTCGCAGCTTTATCTCTTCGCCTTATTGTTATATACTCAATCTCATTCTCAAAAGTTATAACTAGGATTTTTTCGAGCATTCTTCAACCGTTAATAATATCATCTTTGGTACTTGTATTCCACGTGACAGATTTTCACCTATATTATGTAACTTACTTTCTTTCAGCGTTAGCGGCTTCAATCCTAAGCGTTCAACTCTTCACAAATCTCTTAAACAGGGATGGCGTAAAGCGGTTTGGTATTCCCTCACTTAAAATATTTAGAGCGTTCCTCGCCGACTGGACTGAGAGCTTTGAGAGACCCTTTGAAGAGATATTAAGTAATCTTGGCGAGAAACGCGACGTAAGCATATCAACGCTTATTTTTAGAGGTAAAAATAATGGAAAACTTAAGGCTATTATTGTTGTACCAAATCTCCATCCAGGACCTTTTAAGAATATTGGAAGTAGCCCCCTTCCCGGTTTAATAGCAAACGTGTTAGAGAGAGAACTACAATGTGTTGTCTCAGTCCCGCATGGAGTATCAGGGCATGAACTTGACTTGGCATCCCAAGTAGATAATAGAATAGTTCTTAGGGAGTTGCTTAACGCCTTAAGAGAACCACATAATTTTTCGAGTAAAGTGACTAAATTCATCCTTGTTGAGAATTACGGAGCTAAAGTCGGCTGCCAAGTTTTTAATGGATGTGCTTTCTTAACTCTAACTATGGCCCCGGAAACAATGGAGGATTTACCGCTAGAATTAAATGATACAATCATCAGAATAGCTGAAGAAATCGGCTTCTCTTGGGTTATAGTCGTGGATTCCCACAATAGCATTAACGGACCATTTGACATGGAGAGGACCACTGAATTCCTTGAAGATACCGCAATATCTGCCTTAGAGAGAGCAAAAAACCTCAAGTATACATTAGATACCATGAAAGTCGGCGCTGGAAAAATTATACCAGATGATTTGAGCTTAAAAGATGGAATCGGACCAGCTGGCATAACTGCGATAGTCATCGAGGTTAATGATCAAAGAACAGCTTACGTTACCATAGATGGAAATAATATGATCTCAGGCTTACGCGAAAAGATTCTTTCGGATCTTAAAGACCTTGGTATAGACTTTGGTGAAATATTTACAACTGATACACATGAAGTTAACGCTGTAGTTTTAACCGATAGAGGCTACCATCCTATTGGAGAGGCTATAGACCATGATAAATTAATAGGGTACATTAAGCAAGCTGTCTCTGAAGCTATAGAAAAAATGGAACCAGCTGAAGTGGCATGGCTTAAAACAGATATTCACGGGGTTAAGGTTATCGGGGAAAAACAAATTAACGAACTGAGCTTACTAACTCATATAGTCTCAAATAAGGCTAAGAAAAGCTCCCTTATCTTCGTGTTCACCGGGTTTTTACTTGTAATATTCCTTTCAATAATTTGACTAAAAAGGAAAAATATTATATCAAAGTTATGTTAAAAAATAAGGTGATTTAAAGGAGAAGCTAAGAAGGAGAAGAGATACACAATGGCCGAAGAAAGCCAAGTGATGATCGGAAAGAAACCCGTAATGAACTATGTGGTTGCATGCCTAACAGCTTTTAACTCTGGTGCAAAAAGGGTTGTCGTCAAAGCCAGAGGCAGGGCAATAAGCCGAGCTGTTGACGTTGTTGAGCTGTTGCGTCGTGCCTTTCTCAAAGATGTTACTATCGAAAAGATCGAAATAGGCACACAGGAGATGTCAAGTCCAGACCGACCAAAATCAAATGTCTCAACTATAGAGATCTCGCTGGTGAAGAAAGAGTAAACGCGGAAACCTCTCTTATTTTTTATTTTTCATTTATTTTTTAGAACCCGGAGGGTCTTTTCTTTAGCAACAGTATTCTGGTTTGATCTTTTGTATGAAGTTCTATTTGCCCATTGAAGCGTTCTTTAGCCCTTAATTTTATAAGCATAACATATTTTCCAATATGTTCTTCTGAAAGAACATCAGCGTGGTTGTTCCAAAGCACCACAGTAATCCTACCTCTATTATCCGTGATTTCTATATGCTTAACTTTTCCCTCACTACCATCCTGCTTCTTAAACGTAGTTAACGGATAAACTTGCTGAATATACCCGATAATATTAACCTCATCTTCACCTCTGTATAATTCACTAAGTTTATTAGCGAAGTTCACAATGGGAGGATAATCTTCCTCTTTTAGATTTTCCGGTCTAATTTCTATCTTACTTTTGTATCCAACATTTAATTCTAAATTTCCACCAGCCCTACGTCTCACGGATGCGTGAGATATTCTCACGATCTCATCTAATAGATCTTCAATATTCTGGAACGTAGCTTTATCATCCCATAGGACCGCTTTGACAATTCCAGTTTTATCGGCTATATAAATTGTTCTTCTGGCTCCCTCTCGTCCGTCTTGGCGGGAAAACTTTTTTAATGGAGAAACATTTATTATCCGTCCGCTAATGGTGACATCGTTTAAACCCGAAACTAAATCTTTGACATTTACCTCTCGTTTAAAAGATACATCTAAAGTAATACCTAAATCGGCAGCTAGCGATAAAGCTGCACTCTCGGGAGTTAAGAAACCTTTAGCGTTCTTTTCTCTCTTCTTGATAATTTTTAGAATTTCTTCTTTAGTTAACTCAGGTCTCTCTGAAATTATCTTATTAATAATATCCTCTAATGACATTATGCCAACCAAACCAAAAATGAATTATGCATGCGTATAAACTTGGTGCTTTTAGCTTTAAGTTTAAATCTTATACGCATTTAGAACTAAAGGTTGTCTTACTTAAAAAGAGCATAAAATATGTCTCCTTGTGCTTTCTTGAAGGCTAAAAATTTATTTAACTGGCATAAAATATTTCTATCTTAGGCTGGGCTAGAAAGATGGCTGAAGTATCATCTGCAGCATTTCTAGTAGGTTGGGCTTTAATTATCTTTGGGGCTATGTTATCTTTTATAGCAGCTATAATAATGTTTCTCAAAGGTATTCGAAACCGTAGGGTTAGAGGGATTAGAGGTGGATGTTTAGTTATGCTTGGGCCCATACCAATAATCTTTGGAACCGACAGGGAATCTATTATGATTCTGATAATCTTGTCCATTGTGCTGATGATCGTAGCATTTGTGTTTATGGTAGTCTTAGGCTGGCTTTCTCTGGTAAAATGGAGCTAAGAAAATGGGGATTAAAATATGTGAATTATGTAGTAAAAGAAATGCAAAATATGTTTGCCAAGAATGTAGCCGAACTATATGTGAACGATGCCTAGAGCCTTACACATGGCTTTGCCTAGAATGCTATAGGAAAATCGGAGGAACTCTAAGCCAAGAACCCGAGAGTGAGGAAAAAACCTTATTTCAAATACCATTTATTAAAATTTTTCTCATGGGATTTATATTGATGTTTATTGGTATAATCGTCATAATATTAGCCACCTTAGTTTTGGGATTAAAAAATTCTTTCAGCCTAATCTTTTTAATAGGTCCCATACCAATAATCTTCGGCGGCGGGGAATATTCCATCCCGCTTATAATTCTAGCAACAGTCTTGACTGTAATATGTATTATAATTTTTATACTTTATAGTAAACGTGGAATTAGGCTCTAAACTAGAAAATTTAATTGCAGAATCATAATTTGTTTTAGCACTTTCGACTTGATTTTATGGATTGGAATGATGACTCTATAAGTTGAATGTATTCTTTGCTTAGCTTTGCTTTTATTCTGCGCCAGTTTTCTACAGCATCCTCTAGATGGCCTTGACTTAGTAGCTTACATATGCGGATTAAGTCCTTTAGAAAAATTTCTATCCGCCCTTTATAGCATGATTCTTCAGCCCTTTTAGTTAATTCTAAGGCCTCTTCAAACCGACCTAGACGTATAAGTAGGAAACCAGCCTCGCAGTAGCTCCACGCGGCCTCAAAATATTCTTGACACTGAAAGAAGGCGTCGGCAGCCTTAATATACAGGCTTGACGCATCCTCATGATTGCCCAATTTTTGATTGCAGTTTCCCGCGTCCTTAAAAAGTCCTCCTGCCAGAAGCAGTTTTCCGTTCTTAAGTGCTCTTTCAGCGGCATCCTGATAAATGAGAGCGGCCTTCTCAGGGTTGCCATTACTTACAAAATGGTCGCCTGCAACTTTAAATGCATGAATATCTTCACTATTTAACCTGGAAACATTCTCCCTTAGCGCCAAATACTGCTCCCACATCTTCAATCCACAGAATCTAGCCATTTCCAAATCCCCGCCCTCTTTAAAGGCCTCCGTAGCCCTGAAGTATAACATGATCGCTTTCGTTGATTTACCAAATCCTTCAGCCGCCTGCATATAGCATTCACCAGCTTTTATAGAAAATCTTCTTTTATTGGATTCGTTATTAATTATTCCAAAGTGAACCGCAAGATGCCGAAAGTAGCGAGCTGCACTCTCATAATCTCTTTTTCTAAGGGCTTCACTAGCTAGAAACTCAAGGATGCTGGCAGAATTATTGTCCCCAATTTCCATTCACATTTATCCTCAAAATGATTATGTGAAATATGAGAAGATAAATCTTCTCACAAACTTCTAATTGTGAGCGAGTATTATGGGCGATTTCAGTGATTAACTTGCTCTTTTTTCAACTAGTATCTCTTAATTTTAGTATGAATTTTTGGTTAAATGAAAATATTAACTGGCAATCAAGAATATAAGAGGACTTTTACCCAATCTTTGTTTAGTACGTTAAGAGCCTCTTCCTTGCCAACAATCCATTCGCCACCCCCATAGGACTGTATCTTAGGATCGCCAAAAGACATTGCACCTAAGCATATTCTTGAAATTTTAAGACCGGACTGCCCAAGACGCGCGTATTCCATACCGATTCGCCCCCTCACTATGCTATAGTTTTTACAAAATATATATCATGAATTATATCAGTCAAAAATTTCGCATAATTTTTAACAACGAATTTTCCTCCTCAAATAAACATCGGCAGTAACTTTAGAGCCCTCTAGCAACGTTTTCAAACTAACGCCTAATATCATGATCATCTAGGAGATAGGCATAGCTTACCTTAACCATAAAACCATCAAAGAAGAATAATTTAGCCGAGCTAAGTAGTGGTTCTAAACCCGAAGGTGGCGGGCCCGGGGGGAATTGAACCCCCGACTTCAGGCTATCCTCAACAGTATTTCCGAAGGCTTACGCCTAATTTATCCATGACTTTGCTTAATTGACTGCGCCCTATCCAAGCTAGGCCACGGGCCCTAACTATCAGAAACTAGCGCGAGGTTGCACTAAAGGATTATTGTGTTTTAGTCTCGTATCCCTTTCATTTTACCTTGATGATCTTTGGTAGCTTACCTATTAAGCCAGCGTATTCTTCCCGAATTATTATGGCGCCTCTTACCCCTCTTATGCCTCTAGCCCTTTCTAAGCCTCTAGATATAGATTTTTCAACATCTAGGCCTGTAACAGCATTACATATTGAGGTTGCCGCTGCATCAGCTATGGCAGCATTCTCAGCAACAACAGTGACAGAGTCAGCCTCTCCAAAACTTATTGTCCATTTTGCTTTTCCAGTACTTGTTCCAATACCTAAAGGCGAGTCGCTGTTGCCAACTAGGAAACCTATTCCGCCAGAGAAGTGAGGCTCACCAGTTAGAACTGATATCGTGATATCTTCGCCGGAGGTGTAGGCCGATATCTCACCGCCATCTTCAACAATCGCTATCTCAGCGCCATTCCTAAGCAAAGCCTCAAGGCCTAAATCCGCTATCGCACCGGCAACGGATGCCATCGGTCCCACACCAGCAACCATTGAGGCTTCAATCATTCTTCTGACGATTAGGGGTGCTTTAAGATCAGTATCCAAAGGTTCAAGTAGATATTGAAAGTGCGGATTATACCGCATATAATCAGAGAGAGCTTTTATGTGGTGCTTTATCTCCTTAATAGCCTCTGAAATAGCCTCTTTTCTATCACTTTTTATATGAATTTTTGAGTATCCAGTAAGTAAGCCGTACTCGTATAGCATTTTTTGTCACGGTATGGCTATAGCTTTTACAGGGCATGCTGTAACGCAAACTTTACACGCCACACATTTCTCTTCGTCAAATATTAGAGTCCAATCCTCTTTAAACCTTAAAGCTCCAGTGGGACATGGCGATATGCATGCGCCGCATGATATACACTTATCCCAGTCTATATGCAAAGTCTCAGCAAACTCTTGGATTTGCACACCTGCCTCCTTAAACATGTTGAGCACTTCACTTAGTTTATCTCCAGTTGCTGGTATAGAGACAACAAGTTCACCTTTCTGGGCGTTTACTTTAGCCTCAAGTATATTGATTGGCACCCCTGTTTTCAGCACTATGCTGGCTAAAATGGGCTTTTCGACAACGCCATGAGAATATACGAGCCTAACCCTCATTTTACACTTACACCTCCAACAACCTTACGTGATATATCATCTGTCGTTAAGACCCCAATTACATGATTTAGTTTATCGATTACCGGAACCCCAGAGATGTTGTGTTGAGCCATCCTACGCACCACAACATCTATAGATTCATTTTCAAATGCTGTTACAACTCTCCTAGTCATTATTTCCTCAAGTCTCCTTTTGTCTTGTGCTATTGCTTTTGCCAGGTCCCATGAGGTCACTATCCCAATGAGTTTACCCACTTCATCGACAACTGGCAGATGATCTATACCCTTCTCGATAAGCTTTGCTGCTACATCCCTTATATCATCATTTGGCTTGGCGGTAACAACATTACGGCTCATTATATCGCCAACTCTAAGTTCCCTTCCTCTAACCTTAAGTGGCTTAAATTCACCTCTCCTTTGGAGTGGTTCAATTGGTTTAGTTAAGAAAAAGATGCCCTCAAGAATCCATTTTTTAAGGATTTCAGATATCTCTCTAGCCATCTTATAGCTGGATAGAGAGGAGGATGGGATACCTCTTTCACCCAAATAAACTCTTCCAGATCTAAGCTCAGCGTATGAAACATGCTTAACGATAGGTCTTAAATCCGGCCTAGTTGGCACGGCATAATCACGTATATTGACGAAAATATCTTCATCCTTTAAGGCGGCTGTTTTAGCAACTCTCACGCTTGTAATAGGTATTGGTATTCCTATGCCAACATAAAGTGTGGTTCCATATCGATAGAACGATGCACCACGTAGATATCTATTGTTCATCTGCTTCAAGTCTCCCTTAATCATTAGCGTGCCGTAACCTGATCCAGGACTATGTTGAGTCCCTTCACCGATCACATAACCTACTCCACCGCCAAGAAAGATTCTTGTTCCGAAACCAATAGTTTCATAATTTGGGTCTTTACAAAGCGGATTTAATTGTCCAGCACCGGAAAAGGTTATGTTCCCATAGTTTGGTAGAAGCGTACCCATATACGTATATAAAACTCTATCAGAGCTATTCGTAGCAGCGTCGTATCTTTGATAGCAATTTCGTGGATTAACAAGTATCGCTTGATTTAAATCATCGATTGTAATAGCGGTTTCAATATGTCTCCTCGGATAACAATCCGTTCCGTAGGATTCAGCCCTTAAAATGACTTCCCTGCCAGAAACTAAATCCTCAATAACATGTCCACCGCCATATTCCAATCCTCTAACTTCGCTTGCTGATGTAGCTCCCAAATAACCATCTACGGCAGCGAGGCCTTTATAAACTGGGACATCATTCAGCCAGCATTTAGTCATTTTAATAGGTGGGTCAGAATGCCCAAAATTTAGGAAGACACCAGAGCTGCACATTGCACCAAATGTTCCAGTAGTTACAACATCAACTTCCTTAGCAGCAACCTCTATACCACTACTTTCAACAAGATTAATCATCTCCTCAGCTGTTAGTACAACGGCGTCACCGCGTCTTATCTTATCATTTATCTCTTCTATCGAACGCAACTCTTCATTTCTTTCCCGCAAAAACGTCAGCCTCCTGAACGCAAATTAAATTCTCATACTTTTGTCTAATCGACACCTTAAAAGGAATCATTTCCTTCATATATATTCTTTTGCATATTTTCGCAGAATATTTATTCACTATTACATATATTTTTTATCTTGAAATATACGTCCATCAAAGAGACGGAAAGATTAAGCTTTAGAAGTAGAAAATATAGTGAGATGCCAGTGGAAACTAACTAGGTGCTTGATTGGCACCGCATTGTATTAGAAAAGTTAATTAGAAAAGTTAAGTTAAAATATTACGCATCAACACAAATAATTCATGTTAGAATACCTATTAGATATGCTTCCAGCCATAATTAAAAGCGTAATCTCGCTGTTTATAATCGTTGATCCACTTGGAAACATACCAATTTTTATAGGCTTAACGGAAGGAATGAAACAGGAAGACAAGCAAAGAATATTTAACACTGCAACGATAACGGGCTTTGTTCTCCTTCTTCTATTCGCTATAGCCGGAAGTGGAATATTTAACATATTCGGGATAAATCTGCAAAGCTTTATGATCGCAGGAGGAATATTACTGCTCATAATTGCCACTAGAATCTTAGTGATGGGAGGATGGGAGGAACGACATTTAACACCTGAGAGCGTTGGCGTAGTCCCAATAGCCGTTCCGCTTCTAGTTGGGCCAGGAGCAATAACAACAACAATTCTCAATCTTCAAGAGTTTGGAATAATGGTGGCAACGATGTCAGTGGTAATAGTGTTTGTTATGGTGTGGATAATTCTTCGTCAAATTGAACCAATTTACAAAATTCTTGGGAAGAATGGTTCCATAGTTATTGCTAGAGTAATGGCCTTATTAATAGCTGCAATAGCAGTGCAATACATCATGAATGGTCTTCAATTATGGATTTAAGTTTGGATAACATTTTTAAATCCTATTGGGAAATAATTCTTGCAAAATTCCCTAGAGATTTCGGGAGAGAATAAATATTGAGAAGATTAAAAAATTTTTCAATACTATTTTTATCGTTTTTGATGGTTTTTTCGCTGTGTGAGACATTTCTATCTGCCATAAACATCAGTGAAAATAGAGATTTAAAGGTTAGAGTCTATGGTCGCGTGATTGATTACAATACAAATGAGCCTATACGCTGTGCAAAAATCTGCATACTTAACCAAAGTTTTTGGGTATTAGGAACTGAAGAGATAATTTGGCCAGAGAATTACAGAGAAAACCTGTTAACTATAGCTGAGGCCGATTCTTCGGGCACTTTTGAAATACTTATTGAAAGATCTTCTCTATTACGTAATCCAATACTTTTTGCATACTGGGACGATGAAGCAACACCTGGAATTGAGTATGTACCATCATATAAACTGTTGAGAGATATTAACTCTTCTGAATACTATCTCGAATTCATCCTCACACCTGGGGCCTCAATAAATTTAACTGGAAACCCATTCTTCGATCCAAACGAACTATTTTTTTCATACGAAATATTGGATGAGAAGAATTTAATAAAAAGCCTTAGCATAGCAACGCGATTCGCAGCTTCGAGAAGTAATATAAGAGAAAGCAGAGTTATTTTTGTTCCTGCAAATTTGGGCGTGAAAATTAAGGTTAGCTTAATCCCGATCCCTCCCTGGATATATAGAAATATCTATACTTCTTATGCTTATGAAGAATCATTAAGTTTCACAATTCCATCAAACGGCAGCTACTTATTTATTAGGCGGGGAGAGCGAGTCACATTAAGCTTAAAGGAGCACAGACTTCTTGTCGAGGCATACGTTATAAAACCTAAACTTTTAGATTACCTTAAAGTATTAGCAGATAAAATTGGTAAATTATCAATGTATGAGAAATCGAGAATACAATACGCTGAAGGATTACTAGATAGAGCTCGCTTTCTCCTATCCAATGGGGATCTTATAAATTCTCAAGCGGACTTATATGAAGCCCATTTAATTTTAGGGGACGCTGAAAGGTCGCTCTTGAACATATTTCAGAATTCAGCGGCATCGATATATCTTCTCACGCCCTTTATTGGGGTATCCTCCTATTCTCTTGGAGCACTTTTATTTAGGGATAAAAGAAGGAGGAATATTACCGCCATATTTATTTATCTTTTTCTAATTCTCGCATTATATTATGCTTTTCCAGGTTACCGTATATCGCAGGAGCCAGCTTATAATCCGCTAGCCGGCACATTATTCGAACCTTTACTTCTTCCTGCATTTTTGATTTCATCATTTCTTTTAGGGTTTATCTTAATTAATGCACCCTATACCCGGGGAGAGAAAAGTGATAGAAGAACATTATCTCTCAGAAGCGCCATAGTTTCGTCTTTCTCTTTAGCGGGCGAGAATCTAAAGAGAAGGAAAACCAGAACTCTCTTAGCGATGACCATAATAGCGATATCCGTTTTAGCCTTCATAAATTTGACGTCATTCTCATTTGAGGAGGGATTCGTTATTGAGAAAGCACACACCAAAGCTCCCTCAGATGGCATATTTGTTTGTCAGCAACCAACTAATAATATATATCCGTATGGTTCTCTTGACCTAGAGATTATAGAGTGGCTTAATAAGCATGAAAATACATGTCTAGTGGTTCCTCTCTTAAAAAATCTTCCACAGGTTAGCTTTTCACCTACACCGATAGGTAGACTCTCAGCGGTAGGAAAGGAAAATGAAGAAGTGAAAAGCTATAATATTTTTGGGGTTTTAGGTATAAAGCCGAGTTTAGAAAAACACGTCACAGGCTTAGAAAAAATAATTGATAGAGATATGGGTGATTTTTTAGATGATACTGACTTTGATGGAATATTAATAAGTGATGACGCAGGTAGGGAACTTGGGGTTAACATTAATGATACAATTATATTTTGCGGGAGAAATTTTACTGTGGTTGGTATATTTAGTAGCGCTAAACTTGAAGAAATAAGTGATTTAAATGGCAAATCAATTCTGCCGCAGAACGTTAAAATTCTAGTTACTGAGGGAGGCCCATCCTATATACCTGAGTATGTTTCATCAAAAAATGTAGTAATTCTATTAGAGGAAGCGGTCTCTAGTCTTCCGTTAAACGTCGCTGTAACGAGAGTTATTGTCAGAACGTTTAATAATGAGCAGATGTTGCCCCTTGCAAGAGCAGTGACGTTAATTTTCCCAAGAGTTGAAACTTTTGTTTCACTTAGTGGTTCACTTACACACTTATATGTCGGTCATAGGTTAACGGCTTACGGGTTTGCTGAGAGCTTAATGCTTTTAGTTTTAACATCTTTAAACGTTGGGATCATGCTGTTAAATTCCGTTTATGAGCGAAGGCATGAGATAATGACCCTCTCAACTATAGGTTTGAATCCAACACAGATAACAGCAATATTTTTATGTGAAGCTCTTATAATGGCTTTTATAGCTGGGAGTTTAGGCTACTTATTTGGATTAGTAAATTATCACATACTTTTCTATTCACATTTTGCTCCGGTAGTTAAATATAAGGCTGAAGCCTCATGGTGCATGCTCGCACTTCTCTTCTCAATTGCATCCTCCATGATAGGTTCCCTAATACCAGCATTGAAGGCATCTCTCAAAATGACACCATCATTGCTAAGAAGATTTGTGCTACCTAGTGGAGGGATCGCGGGGGGTGACACTCTGGTTGTAGAGGTGCCGCTAAAGATTGTTGATAGCCATGATTTAGGGGAATTCTTTCTTTTTATGGAGAAGAGAATGAGAGATTATAGCGAACCTTCCCATTTTGAAGAGAGGGTTGAAAAAATAAAGATGGAGGGGAATATAAATCAGCCAGAGAGTTTACGCCTAAAATTCTCCTACAAATATGGATCTAATTACGTGAACACCGAGAATGAGCTCTTTGCAATTATGGATCCATACTCCGGCTACACTGTGAAGTTATCTTCAAGAACCCCGTTATCCCTATATTGGGGAAAGGAAAATGTATGGCAGACTGCCTCCTTTGTTAGGCGCTTAGCTCTAGAATACACAGAGAAGGAAAAAATAGGACATAATCAGCAAGTTTAGAAATGGAGAGATAAGATCTCGTATGCTTTAGAAGTTAAGATCTTTATTGAGTCTTTTTAGATCAGTCCCTATTTTTCTAGTCTCTCTGAACACGTCTATAATTGTTGGCTCCTTACTTTTGTTAATAATTATTCCGGTAGTAATTAGCGTACAACCTAAAATATCCGAGAACACTGGTTCTGGAAAAGCAACGCAAGCTATGCCCGCGGTAATCAATTTTGAACTCCAACTACCATTTTTGATGTTAATTAATCGTTTTAATGGTTTAGTAGTATTGTTAATATTGCTTGCCACATCAGCTATGTCATTAAATACTCGACCAATGGTCTTAAGATCTCTAGATAAACTTTTAGCTTCCTTGATATCCATTTGAACACCAAAAAAATGACAGATTTTAAGCAAATTTAACCCTTATTAATATGCGGAGTTATACTTGTAAAATAATTAGCTAGTTTCTCTTATATATCGAGTATAAACTTTACTATCGCGCCGCAAGGTTCTTCCCTAACTTCCATACGATGGTACGTTACTGCTTTTATTCCAACCTTCTGTTTATGTTTCTCTGGGTTGAATGGTTCACCACAGACTTTAGCTCTAAGCCTAAATCCATCATCCATCTTTGATATCTCAGTCACCTTAAATCTTGAATAGAGCATATTTTCAACTTCAAATCTTACAAGCAATTCCTCAAGCCAATTATAAAGCAGGGAGTGCTTATCTTCACCCTCTACCTCAACGATCTCTTCAAATTTGCATTCAACATCACCTGTGTCAGTCATCGTTTCAAACATTGCCAACGCGGCGTTCTCAAAAGCTTCGCTCAAACTTGCACCGTACGCAGCTATATAAACATCCGCCATATGCTCTAAGAACTCAAAAACCCTTCCTTTTTGTTCCTTGACCATTAGCCAGCCCTCTAAAACTAACATTATAAAGCATTTTTCTATTAATAGCCTTTATGAATCAGCTTCCTACTAGATAGTAAGGAGGAAATCTATGATGGAAGAGTTTGACTTAGTGATAATTGGTGCTGGTCCAGCTGGTTTAACAGCTGGAATGTACACTGCTAGAAGCGGACTTAAAACTTTAGTTTTAGATGAAAAACAGGCTGGAGGCACGATCAATATTGTACCTTGGATAGAGAACTACCCTGGTTTTCACGAAGGAATAAGCGGTGAAGAACTCGCTAAAAGAATAGTTAACCAATGCGTAAAGTTTGGTGCAGAAATACATGAATTCGAAAGCGCCATCGAGTTAAATTTTATTGGAGAAGGCAAAATTGTTAAGACTGACAAGGCGGCGTATTCTTCTAAGGCTGTGATAATCGCGTCCGGCTCAAGGCATAAGAAATTAGGGGTTCCAGGTGAAAATGAATTTGAAGGAAAGGGTGTAAGCTATTGTGCCCTATGTGATGGGGCGTTTTTTAAAGGACTAAGAGTCTTGGTTGTTGGTGGCGGAAATGCTGCAGTTACGTCAGCCATATATTTACATGGAATTGCTTCAAAGGTTTATTTAGCCCATAGGAGAAGACAGTTGAGGGCTGAGGAAATATACAGCAAAGAACTTGCCAAAAGAGGAATTGAGGTTTTATGGAATACTGAGGTAAGAAAAATTGAAGGAGATACTCGAGTTAGAGGCGTAATTCTTTACAACAGCGAAAAAGGGGAGGAGATAAAAATGGAAGTTGATGGAATTTTCATATTTGTTGGCGAGACTCCTAACAGCGAATTTGCGAGGGTTTCGGGCATAAAAGTTGACGAGAAAGGTTATATAGTTGTGGATACGCAGCAGAGAACTAACATTGCAGGAGTTTATGCTGCTGGAGATGTAACGACGTGTTCAGTGAAGCAGATTGGGACGGCTGTGGGCCAAGCAATAGTTGCAGCTACTGAGGCTTATAAATACATAAAGAAGCCTTACTATTCTCCATAAGGCGCCTTTATAACTTCTTAAGTGGATATCTACCATACTTTCTTCCAATCTCAAGCATCAGTAAATAATTTTCCAGCCGAATATAATTGGCCGCAGTGTTTCCGCAACCCAGAGCATAGCCCCCTCCTGGGGCGCACGCATATACAACATCTCTCACATATTTATTGAAATCTTCTGTTGATGCTCTGGTAAGTTTATCCATGTCAATGCCTCCAAGCACCGCTATTTTATCACCATACAGCTTCTTGTATTCCGTAATTGGATACGATGTATCTTCATAGGAGTGCTTTGCGTCTATTCCAACGTAATCGATTAGGTCGTTCATAACAAGGTCAAGCTTTCCGCAGCTATGCAATATGAAGGGTTTTCCATGCTTATGAACATTTTCCACGCATTGTTTTTGCCATGGAAAAACGTATCTCCTTAATAGATTTGGATGTATCATCGGGCCAGTTTTATACCCCATATCATCACCCATAGACATGGCACCGACAGATTCATCTTCAGCGCATATGTTGCAATAAAAGGATACTACAGGACCTATCTTACTAAACATATTCTCAATTAAAGACCTATCTGTGTAAAGAGCTTTAAAGAAGTTTACCGCGCCCATAAGCCACATAACGTTCTCTAGGATGCCACCTGGCGTTAACGGGATTATCTTCATTTCTTGAGGTAAAGTTCTCTTCATAATGCTGAGCAGTAGTGTGCAGGCACATTCTATCTCATCCAGATCTGGCCAGCAATACCTCTTAAAATCCTCCCTACTCTCTATAGTGCCTTTATTTTCATTCTGCCATGTTCTTTTGTGGCGAGCTAAGGGTGCGGTATCATTCGCTGATAATACGTTCCATCTAGGAAACGGAGAGGGAAGATGGAGAACAACATAATCGTATCCCAACTTCGAGTAAAAGTTTACTTGTACCCTAAAACTATGTTCTAAATACTTGATGATCTCAGGGTGATGATCTATTTTAGTGGTAAGCCTCATATGATCAGATGATAAGGTTACCAGCTTATCGCCCCTTGAATCTTCATCTTGAAATGCTGATTGTATAGGTAGCCGTTGCCCCGTTATTGCTTCCATAACCTCCGGATCAGCGAACAAATCATAAAATGGCACCCTATCCGGCTCTCCCTCAAGACGTAAAATCATATCCAAACGGGTAAAATTGCTATCCACTTAACTCCCTCACAACACAGATATTTTTAGCGAGTTTGAAGCCGCCTAACAGTATTTCTTAATGTCCCAATCTTTTCAATTGTAATCTCTACTACATCCCCTTGCTCCAAGGAGAATTCATCAGGTGGAATTATTCCAGTTCCAGTTAAGCACACGGAACCTGGGGGCACAGGATTATACATGCAAAGGTAGGACCTAAGTTCTTCAATACCTCGTTTCATCTCAGCCGTATTAGTTGAACCCTCAAAGATAGTTTTTCCGGCTCTAAGTACTCTACACTCTATCCGCAGCTTTGGCTCTCTGCCAACCTCTTCAACCGTAAGAATAGAGGGGCCCAAAGCACAGCACCTATCAAATATCTTTGCTTGCGGGAGATAAAGTGGGTTCTCGCCTTCTATATCCCTTGAAGAAACATCGTTCCCCGCAGTAAAACCTATAATTTCTTGATTGAAACCTAGGATAAAAGCGAGTTCCGCTTCTGGAACATTCCATTTGGAGTCTCCTCTAATGTAGATCTCCTCTCCCGGTCCTACGCAGCGGTGGGCCGTTGCTTTGAAGAAAATCTCCGGTCGAACAGCATTATAGACTAAATCGTAAACGCCCTTTACACTAGTCTCATATTCTCTTGCTTCCCGGCTCCTTCTGTATGTAACTCCACAACCCCAAACTTCTGGGGGAATAATGGGGATCACAAGTCGAAAAACGCCTTCACCTCTCTCAAGTTTCGTGTACGAGTACGAGGGCAAGGTGTTAAATCTATCTTCAAGAAGACTCTCTAGGAACTTTTCAACAGACTTTCCTGTTTTCTCCGCCTCAGAGACTAAATCTAAGAAAGACTGAATGGGCCTTTCGCAAGCCTCAGTCAAATCGATAACATCATCATTCACCCAAACGCCAAGACGAACACCATTAGGAGAAACAAAGCGAACAATTCTCAAGAGTCACAACCTCATGCAAATTTAAAATATTTACCATAAATTTAAAAGTTATCTAAAGAAGCCAGTAAATACTTATAGTTTATCTAACAAATGTTTTCATCCTGGGTTTTAGACCGTATTTTTTAACCGCTTTAAAGTATGTTTCAAGATTCATTATGGGTACATTATCTGGGATAGAGCCTGAGACGTTTATGAAGTATCCTGGGCATGAACCTGCCGTTTTGAGACATCTTTTAACTTCGTTTATGACGTCGTTTGTTGTGCCATATGTCAGCTTGCCTATATCGATGCCTCCTATTATGACCTTATCGTTTCCATGCTTTTCAGCTATAGAGTTTAGGTTAGAGCACTCCTCAATTATGAAACCGTCCGCTCCAGCTTCGGCGATATCGTCAACTATAAGCGTTATGTCTCCATCCGTGCAGAATAGGACAATTATTCCTTTCGACTTCAGCTCTCTCCAAATGCGATTATACCATGGAAAGAGGTATCTGCGCATCCAATTTACGGGAAAGAATGGTCCTCGCGTCGAGCATATATCGTCGTGGCTTATAAAAGCCTTTATATTAGTCTTGGACCATGCTTTGGCTTCAAGTAGCGAAAGCCTGCCGAATCTTTCTAGAAGTCTCTCAAATCTCTTTGGATTTATGTATGCGGCCTTAACAGTCCAATCTAAACCGAACATTTTAATAAGCCACATTAAGCATGTATGGTACGTTCCTCCAGGAACAAGTTGACCTCTGTAGATCGACTGGTATTCTTTATGAATTGTTTCAAAATGCTCTACGAGATCTTCTAGAGATGGAATATCCCACATCTCGAATGGATCAAAATCTAAAATATCATCAATAGATTTGATTTCCATTATCTTCCTCCATGCTGTTGGATATGCCTTAGACCATGAATCTTCCCTCGTCTCGATATTTACATATCTTCTTGCAATAAAGTCCTCCAAGGGAGTATAAGTTAACCATGTCATGTCCAGATCAAGTTTAGCGAAGACTAGACTCTGCGCCTCCCTTGGATGCTCAAAAGGATTTAAACCCGAAACTTTAGCTATAAACTCTGTGTGTTGAAGAAATTCTACTTGAGCTACTCTCTCATCATCCTCAAGGTATAGTGCTGTTAGAGCCCTTTCATAACCCATAAAGTTAACTCCTCCTTATGCTTAATGATCTTCTTTGAGAAAACGCTACTTGAAAAAGTCATCATATTTATTCCTTCAATTAATTTGCCCTCAATTTCAAACTTATAATTAGTTTAAAGGTTTATCAGGAACAAAAATTAACCAATTCAGTATAACGAATTTTTCTTCTTTTAGCGGAAGAAAAAGATAACAACATGATAACTTCATTCTTATACGTCATTTGCACATATTCTGCTCATGAATAGATCCTTGAATTTTCTTACGTCTACATCCACGCATACTTTCACGGGTTTCTCATCTGATTTCGTTGACAAAGCTATTGTCTGCCCAGCTGTATACTCACCTTTTGTCTCCACAAGTATCTTTGCATTTACCATTTTTACTAGACTGCCATCTATTGAAACTGAAAGTGCTAATGGATCATGAAGCCATGTGTAGTCTCTTTTCACGATATCAAGATAATTTTTAACCATGGAAACTATGGCGTCTGTCAAAGGAGTTTTAACATCCGAGATTCTGTCAAGATCCTTGCGTTCTATGTAAACCTTGAGGGTTACGTCAAGCGGAACCATTGTAATTGGCATTCCTGAACTAAAAACTATTTTTGCAGCCTCAGGGTCACATAAAATGTTATGTTCTCTGTAAGGGAGATTTAAGCCGTTAAATAGCCTAGTCACTCCGCCCATAATTATAACTTCTTTAACGTTTTCGACTATTCGAGGCTCCTTGATGATGGCGGCGGCTAGGTTTGTTAGCGGACCTATAGAAACTAATGTAATTTCGTTTCTCATAGACATAATCTTCGAAATTATCAGGTCTACTGCATGGATCTCGCATGGTTTCAGCATATCATCTTCAGGTGTTAAGAAACCGCCGCCTTCGTAGCCCGCCCACCCTAAGACTGGTTTATCTCTAATTAACGGTTGCATAATTCCAGCGGCAACCGGAATATTCTCGAGTCCAGCGAGCTTTAGCATTTTAAGAGCTATTTTAGCTCTTAAATTTACATCGCCGTGTACGGTAGTTACGGCCAATAAATCTAATTCCTTCC
The DNA here is from genome assembly GCA_038859955.1 of Bathyarchaeia archaeon. Lineage (GTDB taxonomy): Archaea > Thermoproteota > Bathyarchaeia > Bathyarchaeales > DTEX01 > DTEX01. The sequence goes on from JAWCEH010000002.1 coordinate 40,779, forward strand.
TAGATTTTATAGCGAGAGCGAGCGCTAAAGCATCATCAACATCGGTTCCAATATCCGTATCAAGAATGATCTTCCTCAAGATTGGTCCTCCCAAACTTTGACATCTTATGCTTTTTATTGGAATCTTAAATCTATTGTCTATATTGGCTTTGCGGTCTCCATAAATGGTTAAATTTTAATTGATGTATAATATTCTTTGAGGGATAAATATGGTGAATTTACTTGTAGTTTACGATTCAAAAACCGGGAATACGGAAAAAGCGGCATTTCTAATCGCTGAGGGAATAAAGAAGGTTAAGGGAATAAACTGCATTGTAAAAAGGGTTGATGAAACAAAATTGGATGATTTATTGAATGCTGATGGAATTATAATTGGTTCTCCTACGTATTATGGCGGAATGAGCGCTAAGATAAAGGATTTAATCGACAGGAGTGTAGAGATACACGGTAAGCTTGAAGGTAAGGTTGGAGCCGCATTCACGACGTCTGGTGGAACTGCGACGGGAGCTGAAACAACGATATTGTCTATTATTAAGGCTTTGTTAATTCATGGTATGATTATTAAGGGAAACCCAGAAGACAAACATTATGGTTTAGCAATCGTAGGTGCGCCAGAAAGTGAAAGAGACAAGGATCTCTGCAGGGAATTCGGGTTCAAAATCGCGAATTTAACATTAAAGATCACTAAATCTAAAACAGATTAGAAGCCTTCAGCGTTAACAAATTTTCAACAGAATTTATCTTCAGATTTTCATAAGGATTAAATGGTAATGCGAATGAAAGCGGTCGTTTTAGCTGCTGGTGAAGGACATAGACTTCGACCCTTAACCTTTACCCGCCCGAAACACATGATACCAGTGGGTGGAAAGCCAATTTTAGAGCATCTCATAGATGCGCTTAAGTTAGCTGAAATAGAAGAAATCTTAATAGTAGTTAACTATAAGGCTGAAGTTATCCAAGAATATTTTGGCAATGGCTCTGAGCATGGCGTTAAGATAAAATACGTACCTCAAAGTAGAGTGTTTGGAACAGCTGATGCTATATCCGTTGTGGAGAAATATGTGGACGAAGATTTCTTGGTTGTAAATGGCGATTTGCTTGTATCAGCCAGCTCAATAAAATCAGTTATTGAAGCTCATGAGAAAATGAGAGCATTTGCCACTCTAGCAGCTGTTTATGTGGATAGGCCTGAACAGTATGGTGTTTTAGAAGTGGACCGTGGACGTTTAGTCGATATACTGGAGAAGCCATCTTTAGGTGAAACTTTAAGTGGGCTTGTGAATGCAGGCATTTACATGTTTTCAACAGGAATATTTGATTTTATAAAGCGTACAGAACCATCTCAAAGAGGCGAACTTGAGATAACCGATTCGATACGCTTAATCGCTAAAGAGGGAAAAATGATATCCGTGACGGAGATTTCCAGGGATACTTGGCTTGACATTGGAAGACCATGGGATCTTTTGGACGCCAATGTACATGTGCTCAAATCAATTAAGCCAAATATTTTAGGAAAAGTTGAGGAGGGAGCTCATATCAAAGGGTCTGTCTTTGTAGGTAATAATGCAATTATCCGCGCAGGTTCGTATATCGAGGGGCCCGCTTACATAGGTGATGAAAGTGACATTGGACCAAACTGTTATATACGTCCCTACACGAGCATCGGTAAAAAGGTTAGGGTTGGAAATGCATGTGAGGTCAAAAATAGCATATTGATGGATAATGTTCACGTAGGACATTTATCCTATGTTGGTGATAGCGTAATAGGCGAGGGGTGTAATCTAGGAGCCGGGTTTATCTCAGCAAATCTCCGTTTTGATAAGAAAACTGTAAAAATGAAAGTTAAAGGAGAGAAAATAGATACTGGTAGAATGAAGATGGGTGTTATCATGGGTGACAATGTCATGACTGGTGTAGGAGCCTTATTTATGCCGGGTGTAACAGTTGGCTGCAATAGCTGGATTGGCCCAAATATAGTTGTTTATGAAGATATCCCACCGAATACAATTCTTTCACTGAAACAACAAATTGTTTGTAAAAATTTTTCGGAGATACAATAAAGTAATAAGTACCCAAAAAATAATAATACTAAGTTAATTTAGGGAGAGAAATCATGTCAACCGCTGAGAGAAGATTCATCACGGAAGTTTCTTCGCTTATTGATAGAATAGTTAGTGTTACGACAATTGATGGAAAAATTTATACGGGAACGCTGGTTGGAATAGATCCGGAAAGCCTAAGTTTATGTCTTTCAGATGCAAAAGATGCAAAGGGACAAGTTATACCAAAGATTGTATTAAGCGGAAGCAGAATTGCTGAAATTTTTTCAGCTGAAAAACCCTTTGACCTTAAAGGTTTAGCTGATAGACTTGAAAGGGTTTTCCCAAGAATGGTTAAACTTTATGAGAAAGAGGGTTTCATCTGGGTTATGGATAGAATCAAAGTGACGCAAGATGGGGTAGTTGAGGGAACAGGGCCGGCTGCTGAAAGGGTTCAAAAGGTGTATCAACAATTTATGCAGGAGATGAAGGGCGGATAGAGGTGTATGGGAAACTCTCCAGCGTTCCAATTATTTAGTGTAAAGCATCTACCAAAGATATTAACCCAACATTTTTAGATGAACCATTCAGGTTCCGCTTTTTTCTCCCTTATCTTTGATAAGGCGCCAAAATCAAAGGGCGATAGAACACTTATCAAATCTCTTGGATCACCTAAATCATTCACATCAATCTTAATCTTTAAAATGTGAGATAGAGCTTTTAAAAGTTCTTTAGCAGCCTCCTTATCTGGAAAATTGCCGGAGGTTTCAGAGAGGAGGCAAAGCCCCTTAAGACCACGCAATTTACACATGCCAACCAAAAGGCCAGCTACACCAAATATGTTAATCGCTAAAACCTCAGCCCCTAAATCTCTTGCAATTTTCGCCATCTCGTGATCCGAGGCGGCAAAGTAAAGTCTGGGTTTGACGACGTCTCTACCAGGCCTATAACCTCCAAGAGTTATAACAAATTTGCAACCTAAATCTTCAGCGATATCAAGTATGCACCCACAGAGCTCGTACTGTCCGCGGGCCGCGAGAGCCTGGGTATTTCCATAAAGAAGTATTAAGTCTCGTTCATCCTTGTTTTTTCCCTTGTAGTAGTAAAACTGATTAACTGGATGGTTAATATAGCCCATTTTGTCAGTTATCGCCATGTCATGGAAGTATGATGATTTAATCTCGCAGAAGAGTTTTGCATTGAGCCTTTTTATGAGATATGATACCGCTATATTTGCGACAAGCCCTATCCCTGGTAGACCCTCCACTAAAACTGGATCGTTTAGATTTGGCTTCTCGTAAATTTTTATCTCATATACCAAATATTTACACCTTGCTTAATTATAAGAAATAGAAAATAATAAGCATCTTGGTTGGTGTGTCAAGTTTATGGTTGAATTCGAAGTTCGTGATAGAGATCTTTTAGCAAGAATCGGGAGACTTAGGACTAAAAGTGGTATAATTGAAACACCAGCTTTTTTGCCAGTTATAAATCCGATTAAAGAGATTGTAGCGCCTAAAGATTTATGGGATAACTTTGGCTGCAAAGCCCTAATAACGAACGCGTATATTACTAGAAAGCATTTCGGTGAGGAAGCTAAAAAGAGGGGGATTCATAGGATACTTGAGTTTCCAGGGGTAATAATGACGGATTCCGGTGCATACCAGATTCTCACTTATGGAAGCGTAGAGGTAACTAATGAAGAAATTGTGAGGTATCAAGAGGATATAGGCTCGGATATCGCAACAATATTAGATGTGCCAACTGGTTGGAATGTTACAATAGAATACGCGAAATATACTGTCGAAGAAACGTTAAGGAGAGCTAAAGAGCTAGAGAACTTGAAAAGGCGAATGGATTTATGTTGGGTTGGACCTATCCAAGGTGGTTGCTATATTGATTTTATATCTTTTTCAGCTAGGGAGATGGGAAAGCTTCCATTTGACATTCATGCTTTAGGCAGTCCAACGCCAATTATGGAGCAGTATTTATTTAGCATACTAGTGGACATGATTTTTGCAGCTAAAATAAATGCACCGTTAGATCGACCGTTTCATCTTTTTGGGGCCGGACACCCCCTTATATTTTCTTTAGTTGTTGCTCTAGGATGCGACCTTTTCGATTCAGCGGCCTACTCACTCTTTGCACGAGAGGATCGTTATTTAACTGACTATGGAACAATACGCCTTGAAAATATTGAATATCTACCATGCTCATGCCCAATATGTACAAAATATGATCCAAGAGACTTAATGGAAATGCCAAAAAACGAGAGGGAGAGAGAATTAAGTAAACACAATTTGTATGTCTGCTTTACTGAGATTAAAAGAATTAAGCAAGCAATAGTCGAAGGAAGATTATGGGAATACATGGAAATGAGGGCGTACAGCCACCCCTCACTCCTACAAGCACTAAATAGACTTCAAAAATACAGTGAGTACATCGAAAGATACAGCCCTCATATTAAAAAAAGGGGTCTATTCTTTTTCGGTCCAGCTGATCTAGCGAGACCTGAAGTAATTCGACACATTAAAAGATTAACAGAACGATATACGCCTCCAGAGTGGTCTAAGATCCTTCTTCTTGTTCCAGATTTCGAGACAAAAAGCACTCGTAAACGTAAGCGACTTAAAAAAATAGTATCTTTGGTATGTAAAAAACTCGGCTTAATTTTAGATGCCGTCCACATATGCTTTTATTCGCCAGCCTTCGGCATTATACCAATCGAGCTTTCTGAAACTTACCCTCTATATCAGTACGAATATGCGTATCCGCCAGACATTAACGTAATGAATTATATGGCTGAAAAAATTTTAGATTACATCATTAATATGCCTTATACAGAGGTGGTTATCTTAGTAGAATCGAATTCATGGAGCGAGAATCTATCAAAGATCTGTATCGAAAAAGCTCTTAAAAGAGAAATTAAAACTAAGATTTCAATTCTAAATTTATAATCTGTTTTTCCTTTTCCACTAATATAAAAATTGAAAAAGTTAATATTGTTGGCTGAACAATTAATAAGGAAAATTAAAAGTCTAAATGATATCCAGATGGTGGAGACAAATCGTTGGAGATCACATTTCTAGGCGGAGCTAGAGAGGTTGGCAGGGCCGCTGTTGCCGTGAAGACCAGCAAAGCGCGGATCCTACTTGATTATGGCGTTATGCTTAACCATACACCAGGCTTTCCAATGCATATCCCGCCGAAGGAGGTTGACGCGGTAGTGGCAACGCACAGCCACTTAGACCACTCTGGAGCAATCCCAATATTTCATATCAGCGAAAGAAAAACGGTTTACGGAACAAAACTAAATTTGGAATTAACAACTCTACTAATTAAAGACTTCATTCATTTATCAGGTTACTACCTACCTTTCGAATATATAGAGCTCAACTCGATGATTAGAAGCCACATAAACGTGAATTATAGAGAAGAAGTTAAAGTAGGTGATATAAAGTTTGAGCTACTGAATTCCGGGCATCTTCCAGGTGGAGCATCTGTACTTCTTGAGGCTGAAGGTAAACGCTTACTCTACACAAGCGATTTTAATACAGTAGAAACTAGGCTTCTTAGAGGCGCAGATTTAAACTATGGTGAGCTGGATGCAGTTATAATTGAGAGCACTTACGCAGATGAGGACCACACTGAACGGAGGATTCTTGAAGAAAAATTTATTGAGGAAGTCACTAATGTTGTTGAGACTGGTGGTACCGTTCTAGTTCCAGCATTCAGTGTTGGTCGCGCCCAAGAGATCGCGTGCGTTCTTGCAGCCCATCATTTTGAATACTCCGTCGTTTTGGACGGCATGGCACGTGAGGCTAGTAGAATTTTAATGAATAACCTAGAGTACCTTAAAGATTCAAGACTCTTTATGGACGCTATCCATATGGTGGGCTGGATTGATGATTGGAGAGAACGAAAGAAGGTGGCAAAGAGACCTGGCGTCATAATAGCACCAGCTGGCATGCTAAAAGGCGGTCCAGCAACATACTACGTTCAGATAGTAGGGAAGAAATCTAGAAACGCTATTTTTCTAGTCGGATATCAGATCCCTGGAACACCAGGTCGTGAGCTAATGGAGAAGGGAAGATGCTTTATAGACGGAAAAGTACGCAAGATTAAAGCTAAAGTAGGCTTCTTTGACTTCTCATCACACTCTGGGGCAAAGGAACTCAAAGAGACCATTAAAATTTTAAAGGGAAAACCAGTTGTGTTTACAATCCATGGAGCTGATGGAAACTGCCAAAAGTTTGCCAAGTGGATCAAGGAGGAAGTTGGCCTAGAGGCTAAGGCCCCAAATTCTGGAGAAACATTTATAGTGTAGGCTCTAACATGAAGATCTACATAATCCCAATTGGCGATGTTAAAAGAGAGATTTTGAACCTCATTCAGAGAGGCATAGAAGAGGTATTTTCTAAAGGAATTTGTAATATTCTTGACGATGTAATAAAATTACCTTGCGGGGCATATAACCGTGTAAGAAAACAGTATATATCAGAGGCACTATTAAACGAAGTGATAAGGTGTGCTATAAGGCTTGAAAAGGAGACTAAAGAATTAAGTATAGTACTAGGTGTAGCTGACGTAGATATATACGCTCCTGGAATGAACTTTATATTTGGAGAAGCTCAGTGTCCAGGTAAGGCTGCAATAATATCGCTATATAGGCTTAAACCTGAGTTTTATGGCGGAGAGCCAAATAAAAATCTTTTCATAGAGAGAGCCATTAAAGAAGCTACTCATGAATTAGGTCATACATTTGGTCTAAAACATTGTGGAAACCCGGTCTGTGTTATGCATTTCTCTCTTCATATAGGTATGACTGATAGAAAGCAGCGAGAATTCTGTAACAGTTGCACAAATAAATTAAAAATGAGCATTTTCGCTAACCGGTAATTGGCAAACAATCGTTGATTCTACGATCATGCATAAACTTATAAGATCGAATATAACCCAGTTGATTTCTGGTGGTTAGAAATGATTTACATTGTGGGAATTGTTGGCAGCCCAAGGATTGGAGGAAATACTGAAATACTTGTTATGGAGGCACTGAAAGCCGCTGCAGAGGAGGGCGTTCGGGTAGATATTATCAGACTAGCGGATAAAGAAGTTAAACCATGTGATGCCTGCCTCTCATGCAGAAAGACTGGTGAATGCCACATAAAAGATGATTTTCAAGAGATATTCAATAAAATGCTTGAAGCCGACGGAGTAATACTGGCTTCACCAGTTTATTTCGGATCCGCAACACCGCAAATAATGGCCTTAATTGATAGGGCTGGATACGTTTCTGTTGCTAAAGGTAGAGTCTTTGAGAATAAAGTTGGCGGACCATTAGTTGTGGCTAGAAGAGCTGGCCAAAACTTCACTTTCGCCCAGCTGTTATTCTTCTTTCTGCATCAAGGGTTTATTGTCCCAGGATCAACGTACTGGAATATCGCCTTCGGAAGGGAGAAGGGAGATGTTCTCAGGGATGAAGAGGGCTTAAACACCGCGAGAAATTTTGCTAAAAAAATGGTTTGGTTAATAAAGAAGATAAGAGATTTAGAGTGATTTCGTCGGATCATTAAAGACTTCAATTAGATATAATTATAAAAAGAAGAATGTGAGGAAAATGTAACCTCACAAGTCCAATTGGCTTTATTCGCTAACGATCTTCTTGAGCTCATTGAGTAATTTCTTGGCATGTTCTATGGCCTCTTCAACAAATTCGTATCCTCTATATGGTGCTGCCACGGCTTCAATATTTGATATCTCGGCAATCATCTTCTTTATTCTTTCTTTGTCCATTCTATTGAGGGCGTCTCTTAAATCTCTTAGAGTTACAAGAACCCTTTTTGCATCGTATGAGAAAAATTCATACGGTCCAATAAGTCCCTCAATCGCTTCTATTTCACGTAAGGCAATACTTGCGCTCATTTATCACACCAATAGAAAATTTATAAATTCAAAAATATAAATGACTTACTTAATTATAGCAAATTATTTCTCGCGCGTTAATGTCACAAGCCCTACAATAAGTAGTAATGCCCCGGCAATCTGCATTGCAGTCGTATATTCTCCGAGTATAAACCACGCTAAAAGGGCTGTAAAAAGGGGAGATGAGAGTTCAGTTAAAGCGGCTTGACTAGCCTTTAACCTTTTGAGCCCCTCGTAATAGAATATATATCCCAAACCAACTATTACTCCTAGAAACACTTGACTAGCAAATCCTATTGTAAACTCGCCAAGGATTAGTAAAAGGATGATGAAGGCTGCTGAGGCCATCAGAAACCTGTAAAATACGATTAGAACGCTATTGATATATTTAGTCAAGCGTTTACCCGGTATCGCCACAATCGCCCAGCAGAATGTTGCGAATAAAACCGTGAGGTCGCCCAAATTGCCGAATTTTAGGCTAAAAAGGTTCTCTATACTCCTGCCAGTAATCAATACTGCCGCAACTCCAATCATTAGCCCTCCAAAAACATCATTCCTTCGAATTCGTTCACCTAGAAGGAAGAAGCCTAAAAAAGAGACAAAAAGTGGTTGTATGTGAGCCAGTAAAGTAGCGTTAACGGCAAATGTCAAAGTTAATCCGAGGAAGTATGCTATTGGTGCCAAAAAGGATCCTACTAATCCGATTATTAGGATATCCTTTAAATGAACCCTTTTAACCCTCAAATTTTTATTAGTTAGTAAAATGTAGACAAGAGAAGTTAATGATGCAAAAATGGATTCTGAGGCGGCAACTTGTAGGAAGTTTAGAGACGAAAGTAACATTTTTCCTAAAACTGCTTCAAGAGCCCACATTGCGCCAGCTAACACTCCAAACAAGGCACCGAGAGCTTTTTGACCAACCATATCAATACCTCGGATTTAATTATTTTAAGATTTAATTATGTTGAGTGAGATAATGTTAAAAGTATTCATCTCAACAATTAATGAAAATGAAGAGGTGTAATAGTTGGAAGCTTTCAGAATTGTTTTCCCATCACCTAACAAGGTTAATATTGAGAGATTCAGTATTGAAGAGCCTTCAGAAAACGAGGTTCTAATAGAAACCATAGCTACCTTAATAAGCACTGGAACGGAGTTAACGGCCTTCTCCGGTGATTTCCCAGAGCGATCCGCTTGGTCAGCGTATGTTATGTATCCTTTTATACCAGGATATTCGAGCGTTGGAGAAGTGGTAAAGTGCGGTTCTAAAGTGAAGGATTTTAAAGTTGGAGATATTGTTGCCGCCACAACGCCGCATGCAACCCATGCTGTTGTGCGCTCTGAACATCTTATTAAAGTCCCAGAAAACATCAGCCTTGAAGACGCGTGCTTTCATACGATAGCCGCTGGAGTAATAAATTCGGTTAGACTTGCAAAGGTTTCTTTAGGTGAATCCGTTGCTGTTGTTGGACTCGGGATTTTGGGACAAATGGTGGTGATGTTCTCTAGAATGGCTGGCGCCTACCCAGTGATTGCCCTAGATATTGCTGAAGACAGACTTAAAATTGCAAAATCTTCAGGAGCAACATACACTTTATGCGTCGACAATTGGAGTAATACTAGGGAGAGGATTAGGCAAATTACGAAGGGTAGAATGGCGGATAAAGTCTTTGAGGTGACCGGGAACCCGAATGTTATACCGGAAGCTATAACCTTAACGAGGAATCTAGGATACTTTATAGTGCTGAGTTCACCTAGAGGGAAAACATTAATGGACTTTCATGACGAAGTCAATAAGCCAAGTAGAGTAATTATTGGGACGCATTTTACAAGCCAACCTGAGTGCGAAACACTTAACAATCCGTGGACTAGAAGGAGGAATGCGGAGCTGTACTTTGATCTTTTATCAGCTGGCTACCTAAAAATAAACCATTTGATAACGCACAAATATTCTTGGCATGAGGCCGAAAAAGCATATAAAATGCTCATGGAAGATAGGACTAAAGCTATTGGCGTAATACTTAGGTTTAAAAGTTATATTTAAGCATGGTAGTTAAGTTGTGACAAGGGTTGTCTATTAATGGGATCAAAGCCTAAACGCATTTTATTTGTTTGTACGGCTAACATGGATCGAAGTCCAACCGCTGAAACCCTGTTGAAAAATTTTAGAGAATTCGAAGTTAAATCAGCTGGTATATGGCCGAACGCGCGGAGAAGATTAACTAGAGAAATGATAGAATGGGCTGACGTAATATTTGTTATGGAAGACCACCATAAAGATGCAGTGTTAACCTTAAACAACAGCGCGGAAGATAAAGTGATAGTGCTAAATATTCCGGACATCTACGTGAGAAATGACCCTAAATTAGTGAGTATACTAAAAGCAAAATTAACTGAATATTTAGGGATAAACTGGGATAAATCGTTTCTATAAATGGATGTGCAATAAAATTAAATGAAAGATTGGTTTTAACGTCACTCAATGCTTTTATAATATTCTCATTGCCCAAAGTATCCCGTTCAGCAGATGTATTCTGAACCAATCTTCGCTCCAAATTTCCTTAAAGTGCCCAAAAGCTGTATAGAAAACTCTACCCTCTCCGTAGTTGTGGCACCAGCAGAGCGCATAATCATTATCTGGTCTTGTTCCCTTATTTAAATCAACAGATCTATTGTCCAAGCTTATTAGAACATGAGTTCTATCACGCGACCAATCTCTAAACGTATAGACTTCTTCTTTAACGCTAAATCTTTCTGGTAAATGCTTGGTTGCCGGATGGTTTCTATCTTCAACTATGGCAGTGATCTCTTGCGTCCATGGGTGGCTATGAAAATATCCACCCAGCATTCTTCCATATTCCGGGAATTTATAGAACGTGTCTGCAGCGTTATGTATACCTATGAAGCCCTTTCCGCTTTTAATGGCATTTATAAAATCTTTTTTCTGTTCATCTGTTATTGGTAATTCGCCTGTTGTTGCAAATAGGATTGCGTCAAACTTTTCTAGATCTCTCTGGTTTAGGAGGCTGCAATCATCTGTAGCAACGACATTAAACATCTTGGATTCAATGCCTAGATTTTTCACAACTTCCATAGCAACTGGTAGATAATCGTGCTTAAAGCCAGCTGAATGCGTTATCATAATAAGGCTTTTCATATTCCAAACCTCATTATTAATTTGGTATAGGCTTAAATAATTTTTCTCTTAAATATTTAATGAGACTAGATTATAATCCATATTCTCAGGGGTTTTATGCGTTGAAGATGTTTTAGCGGCGCTCCCCCTTAATCTTTTTGACTAATGCCTCTATTTTCTCAGCCGCATCATTTAGGATTTCAGTAGTCTCCTTAACCACTTGCTCACTGAATCGCTCTTCGAGAACCTCCCTTAAGTCGATGAAAGCCTTAATGAGCCGTTCTAGAGATTCTTGTGATTCATCCACTCTTCTCCCTACGGGTGGTGGGAACCATATGAGGTGAGGGGCGAATAAAGCCATTTTCCGCATCTTCTCCCGTATTTTGGATTGTTCCTCCAGAAGCTTTAATCCCTGCTCGGTTACTGTGTAGCGTCTCATTCCACTTTCAATGCCTAGAACTTCTTTAATGTAACCTTTATCTTGCAACCATGCTAAAAGCGGATAAATGGAACCTGGACTAGGTTTCCAAAAACCATGCGTCTCTTTTTCTATAGCATCCATTATCTCTGAACCCGACATTGGTTTTTCCTTTAACAGTTGCAGAACGCGAAATCTTAAGAAGCCTTTAGGAACACAAGCCATATGCTTCTTCATATTTTTCCATGGACCGTGATGTATGGGTGGAGGCGGTGGGTTACAATCCTCGCCATAATGACGCCCAAACATTGTATCACCATTGATATCAAATTTGATATTCAGTCATATAAACTTATCCCTAAAGGCACAAAATGATTTTAAAACTTAAATTTTTTTATAGGGCTAAATATTTCTATTGCCTTTAGGTGCTTCAAAATGGTTAGTGCGGCGGATTTTGCAGGGAGAGATTTTATTTCAATAAAAGATTTCACTCGCGAAGAGATCGATTATATTCTGAAGATTGCTGGTGAAATGGAGCACTTGGTCAAGACTGGTTCGGATATTCTTAGAGGTAGAATTATGGCCACATTGTTTTTTGAGCCAAGCACTAGGACAAGGTTAAGTTTTGAGACGGCGATGTACAAGCTAGGTGGCTCAGTTATAGGCTTCAGTGAACCAGAGATCTCATCTGTCAAAAAGGGCGAGAGCTTAGCGGACACAGTCCGCGTCGTTGAGAAGTATGCTGATGTAATCGTTTTGCGTCATCCAGCTGAAGGCGCTGCACGTTTCGCAGCTGAATATGCGAGTGCACCTGTTATAAATGCTGGTTCAGGTGCAGAGGAACACCCGACTCAGGCCCTTTTGGATTTATATACGATTCTTAAGGAGAAAGGACGGATTGAGGGTTTAACGATCGCATTAATGGGAGATTTGAGGTATGGCAGAACAGCTCATTCATTAATCTATGCATTATCACTTTATAATACTAGGTTATTTCTCGTTTCACCTGAATTATTAAGAATCCGTAAAGAGATTCTGGAGGACGTAAGAAGCCGCGTAGAAGTCTCTGAATATTCAAATATCGAGGATGTTCTCCCCGAAGTTGACGTCCTCTACGTTACACGTATACAGAAAGAGAGATTTCCAGACTTTGCAGAATATGCAAAGGTTAAAGGTTCATATAAGGTGGACCTAAACGTTTTAAGAAAAGCTAGAAGTGACTTGGTGATTCTTCATCCGCTTCCAAGGGTAGATGAGATATCGATTGAGGTCGACTCAACACCCTTTGCGAGATATTTCCAGCAAGTTGAGAATGGCTTAGTTACGCGAATGGCTCTATTAGCGCTAATCTTGGGTGCAATAAAAGAATAGGTATTAAACTTGAAACTTGAGGGTTCTTCTATCTTCCCAGTATTGTCTAGTCTTAAGAAATTGTATTTTAGCCTTAAGAAGATCCATGTAGAAATCCTCCTCATTCATATGCATCTTACTTAGAATTCTATATGCTGTCTCTGGACCAACGCCCATGACTTGCAGAGCAATAACCGCTTGTTTTCCATAACTTAGAACCAAGTCAGCTACTCTTCGGGCTTGCGAGAGCTCTCTACTCTCATCTTCAGTTAACCGTTCTCCTTTAAAGCGTTTACTCACTATCTGCCTGATCCGCTCTAAATTCTGTCCATCCTTAAGGCATGTTATAAGCGATGAGCTACACTCCTTACATAACAGTTTATCAGGCATATTCCTAATTACCATTTTATCAGACCATTTCAGGCATGAAAGGCACAACAACCTAACTGTTCGCGCTTCAACAGACTTTTTCATACGCTCTATATTGCTCATTAAAACATGCTTTGGCGCCATAAATTCGGATATATCCGAGTAAATGGATAATATATGGTAGGCCATGGGGGAGGGTTGTTCCTTAGAGAGTAATGTTTTAACTTGTATGCTGCCGGATTTAATGAATTCTAACATCTCTTTCGTGGACTCTAGGTCAACCTTTTCTCTCAAAGCTTCTTTAAGAGCCTCCTCGTATATTGGGGTACCTTTGAATCTTCCAGGTAACCTCTCAATCTCCTTCGGCGACATTGTTCGGCCTCTAGGTAAAGCGCCAAATCGCTCCGCGATGGCCTTCATATTGCTTGTGAATGGAAAGCGAGCTTTAAGGTATTCCATGAAAGCCTTTTCTACATCCTCGCCGCTCAAGCCTAGAATTACATCGAGTACTCGCTTTAAATCAGGTTCTTTGACTTTTCGCGTTAACTCCATTAATATGCGGTAGCTGTCATTCCACCAGCCAACTATTAGCTCTTCATCAGAGAGTATCGCATCTAGTATGCATCCAAGAGACCTATTTACAAGCTCGCCGAAGCACGCATGAATTATAATGTAGCGGTCAAAACCCTCAACAACGATACATCTATCTGTTGGAACTGGTAGGCCGCGTTTAATATGCTCGCCAATCTCTTCAACAACGCTGCGTACAACGTTTGGCTCAACAGAAAGTTTTGCAGCAATTTTCGAGGTTAACTTCTCAACGTTTTCTTCTCGCTTTAGTTCCTCGAGGATCTCAGCTCTAATTTTACCAGCATCCAATGCTAAGCTTAAGGGAACCGGGATCATCTCCCCATCCCAGCCTGGAACAGCTGCCATAGGATCTTCTGATGGGACAACATAAACCGCTCCGCTTTCATCGTCTATCTCAACAATCCGCCAGACTCTTCCCTTGCATATAAAGTTCAGACCAATTCGAGCCCTTAATGCCATGAATTCATCGCCTAAATCACCTATCCTACGATCGGAGACTACATCTATCACTGGGTAAAGCCTTTCATCCGGGATCATTGAAATGTTCTCATAGTAGTATCGTCTAGATCTTTCAGCCCTTCTCAAAACGTTTTCCTCCAAATGAACCTCCTTTAGAACCTCAAGATACTTAACAACCTCCAAAAATTTAATCTTTGATAAAAGCCTATAGGGATAGGCTCTGCGAATAATATTTAGAGCCTCATCAACAGATATCTCACCCATATCCATTACTAAACCTACAATTTGGTGGGCTAGAACATCAAGGGCATTCTCATAAATTACTACTGGTTCAAAGAGGTTTTCGCTTGCTCGTCTAACAGCTGCGATTGATTCCAGAGTATCATCTGTAAAAGCTGATATGATGATGCCCTTAGATGCAAGGTCAATTTTATGGCCGCTCCTACCCACCCTCTGAATTAGGTTTGAAACCTTTCTTGGCGATAAATACTGGATTACTAAGTTAATATGACCTATATCTATACCTAATTCTAAAGTACTTGTGCAAACAATAGCCTTAAGCGCGCCCATCCTAAATTGATCCTCTATAGCTTTTCTTTCCTCCTTAGATAGAGAACCGTGATGAACAGCTATATCAGACGATAGATTGCTAAGTCTGTAACCCAGCATCTCAGCGTTCGTTCTGCTATTAACAAATATCAGCGTTGATCCTCTATCATTAACTATCTCTAAGATGCGTCTTAACCTAGCGGTAGCCTCAGGGCTGGTCCCGATCTTTCCGGCTAAATTATAATCCTCGTCTCTTGGAATTGGATATTCAACATGATACTCATAGCCTTTCGGAATTGAAACGTTGATAATTTTTACTAGACGGTTAACGCCAGCCACGAATGCTGCTATCTCCTCAGGGTTTCCAACAGTTGCGGATAAACCAATTCTCTGAAACTCTTTGCCCGTTAATTCATATAGCCTTTCAAGAGCAACCGTTAACTGTACGCCACGCTTAGTACCAGCTAGTTCATGAACCTCATCAATTATAACAAAACGGACACCACGAAGGTTCCTACGCATTAATCGTCCAGGTAAAACCGTTTGAAGGGCTTCAGGTGTCATTATAAGCATGTCTGGTGGATTAAGTGCCTGCTTTCTGCGAACCCTAGATTCGGTATCTCCATGCCTAACTTCAACCGTAAAATGTAGTATTTCCGCCCATGATTGAATCCTCTTAACTAGATCCCTATTAAGTGCTCTAAGTGGTGTGATGTAAAGTATAGATATACCCTCCTTGTTCGGCATAGTCATAAATTGCGAGAAAACTGGTAGCAAAGCTGCCTCAGTTTTTCCGCTACCGGTTGGAGCGATTAATAGTACATTCTCCCCGTTCATGATCACTGGTATAGCTTTTTTCTGAGGTTCCGTTGGGTCAGATAGACCCATCCTTTTTAAGGCACAGCGAACACTCGTCGAGAGCAAATCAAAAGCATTAGGTTCCAATTTCACACCAATTAATTTAGAAATATTTTTCTCATTTAAATTTTAGATGCGAAGTTTCCCAATAAATAGCAAATGTTATTATTTCTCATCAAAAATTCCTAAAGTTGGGAATTCCAAGAAAAATTTTACTTTATAGAATATGATATTGAAAAAAGAGATTTATGTAAGCTTAAAAGGAATTAATTCTTCAGGGAACATTAATGCAGAAACTTAGGAGCGCTCTTATTTTACTAGTGCTTTTTCTCATTCTCTCCATTAATATAGGTTTAATTTGCTTTTTGCTTCGACTTGAAAGCGAAATATCCTCGTTAAGCAAAGAAATTTTTGAGATCAAAAAATTTTATGAAACCCTATCTCACATAATGCTATACATGAGCTATGATAATTATGGAGGATTTCAGAGCTTACACGCTAAAGCAACGGGATTCTTTCACGTAGAAGAAGTTTATGGAAGGTTTTGGCTAGTAGATCCGGAGGGCAATCTTTTCATATCAAAGGGCGTTAATCACGTGAATTTTTTAAGCGACTATGCTCCTTCGCTTGGATATCATCCTTACAATAGATATGTTTCAGAAAAATATGGTTCAGCTGAAAGATGGGCTGAGGAAACCCTTGCCAGGCTCCGTAAGTGGGGTTTTAACACCATAGGCGCATGGTCAAGTGAAGAAACATATAACAAAGGCATGCCGTACACAATAATTCTCAACACAGCCCTTGCGGCTGGCGCAGACTGGCAAACTGGGAAGATCGCTGATTATTTCTCTAAAGAGTTTGAGGCAACTGTAGAAAATATTGCAAGCAAAATATGTGCACAAAGAAAAAACGACCCCTATCTAATTGGATATTTCACTGACAACGAGTTAAGATGGACTGCCGATTGGAGATCAAGCAACGAGCTCTTTGACGATTATTTGCTCCTACCACCGGAGACCGAGGGGAAAAAGGCGCTTGTTAAATTTCTTAAAGAAAGATACGATGATATATCAGCGTTAAACAGGGCTTGGGGTACAAATTTCTCATCCTTCAATGATTTGCTGTCAGCAAAAAGCGCCCCTAAAACGCCAGCTGCCAAAGCTGATAGACTTGCCTTCCTTCGTCTAATTTCAGAACGCTATTTTAGGGTAACATATAATGTTATTAAGAAATATGACCCAAACCATTTAATTCTAGGATGTCGTTTCGCGTACAGACCTCCCAACGAGGTTCTCATGGGTT
Source organism: Bathyarchaeia archaeon (assembly GCA_038859955.1). Classification (GTDB taxonomy): domain Archaea; phylum Thermoproteota; class Bathyarchaeia; order Bathyarchaeales; family DTEX01; genus DTEX01. The sequence continues at coordinate 57,772 of JAWCEH010000002.1, forward strand.
GCATCGGATACGTTGACATTATTTCGGTTAATTGCTACACAAATCCATATAGCAACGATCTTGAGATAAGGCTTAAAGACTTTAAGGAAATTCACGAGATAACAGGGTTACCTATAATGATAACTGAATTCTCCTTTAAAGCGATGGACTCGGGTCTTCCAAACACTAAAGGTGCCGGTGTGCCAGTTAGGACACAAACAGAACGAGCCAAATACTATGAAGAATACGTTAAAACTATAGTTAAACAACCGTTCGTGGTTGGTTACCACTGGTTTCAATACGCTGATCAACCACGTGAAGGTAGATTTGATGGCGAAAATAGCAATTTTGGGCTAGTAACAATTCGGGATGAACCTTGGGAAATACTTATTCAAAAAGCGACCATCGTGAATCTGAGAGCTGAAATTCTACATTTAGAGGGTGAATAAAGTAACAAAGGAGACCACGTATGCCTAAAAAGACTGGAGAAATTGAGCATTATTTCACATCGAAACCTGGATCTAGACTTGAATTTAGGCAAATACATACAAGTTTACGGGGAAGAACCTTTCAATTCTTGACGGCAACAGGGGTTTTCTCCAAGAAGCATATAGATCTTGGCACAAAAGTCCTTATAGAACACATGATTCTACCAGAGAAGGGTTATGTTTTAGATGTTGGATGTGGATATGGGGCAATCGGTATCGTCGCCGCTGCAGTAAACCCTAACCTATATGTAGTCATGGTCGACATAAATGAACGAGCTGTTAGGCTTGTAAAACGGAACATTAAGATTAACGGGGTCAGCAATGCTGAAGTTAGACGCGGCAATCTTTATGAACCAGTCAGAGAGATGACCTTTGATTGCATACTTTCTAATCCGCCAATAAGTGCTGGGCTGTCAACTGTCGAGACCATAGTAACTGAGGCGCCGAAACATATGCGAGAAGGAGCCATATTACAAATGGTTGTGAAATCTAAGATCGGAAGGGAAAGACTAAGACAGACATTTGAGAAAGTATTTGGTAACTTCACCATTCTAGCAAGGAAAAGTGGATACCGAGTATTGATGGCTGAGAAAAGGTGACAATTAATCCTAACAGTCTCTCCTTAAATATCGTAGAAACTCTTTTAGGGCTAAGATTGAGCCATATGCAAAATTTTTCTCCTCCCTCTCTAGCGCTTCTTTAACCTTCTCTATGCTTGCGAATTCTCCATCTGAGATTTCTTCGCTGTTAAGCCTAAATGGTCCATTATGTTTGCAAACATAAAGAACGGAGATTTCACGTTCAGTCTCCGAAAAGCATTTAAATTTACATATCTCTTTTAATACGGCTTCTATACCAAGTTCCTCTTTAAGCTCTCTTCTTGCCGCATCTTCATAGCTCTCGCCATAATCAACATGACCGGTCGCTGAGCATGCATAGCAACCCGGATAAAGATCCTTGCTCATCGAGCGCCTCTGAAGAAAGATCTCGTTCCTATCATTTAAGACTATAACATAGACTGATCTATGGATTAACCTCATTTTATGGCACTCGCTTCTAGTCGCCCTCCCTATGACATTATCGTTCTCATCTACAACATAGAAGTATTCATCCATTTGCATCTCTCCAAGAGAGGATTAAAGATGATTTCAGAAGTTTATAATAAATTTAACTTTATGAAGATACTAGATTTTTGGGAGGAACATTTATGGTTAAGTGGATCTTTACCCATAGCGATGGGGATGGCATATGCTCTAGTGCGCTGGCTTTAGCCGCTAACCCAGATGCAAGAGTCTTCTTCACGCATCCATACGGGCTACTAGAGGATTTAGAAAATGCCAGAGTCGGCGACACAGTTATAATATGCGATATAGCCTTATCGGATGACAAATTAAAAGAAAAACTAGAAAGATTTTCAGCCTTTAATAGCGCTGGCGAACTTATCTATATTGATCATCATCCATTACCCGAGGGAATATCCCAGGAGAATATTCCTGGAAGAGTTATCCATAAAACTAATTCATCAGCATCCGAGCTCGCATACGCGTTTTTCCATAACAGTATAAGCCGGCCAGTAAGCCGAGCAGCAATATACGGCGCTATATCCGACTACATGGATAATACGCCAGTAATAAATCATCTGCTCTGCAATTGGGATAAGAGAGCGATATATTTTGAGACTGGAGTTTTAGTTCAAGGACTGGAAGGACGTAAGAAGGACCATGAATTTAAACGTAAAGTTGTTGCACATCTATCTACGGGTCAGCCACCAAGCTTGTGTCTTGATCTTCTTGAATCAGCGGTAGAGAATACTAAAAGAGAGGAAGAGATAATTCAAGTGTTGAATGATCATATTAAGGTCTACGGTGAGGTTGCATATGTGCTTGATATACCTTTTTCGCTTGGAAAAACTGCGATTTACGCAAGAGCACTAGCTGGCGTAACAGTCGGGATAGCTGGGGAGAGAAAAAAGGGGTTTATAGATATGAGCTTAAGAACTTGTGAAGAAGGTTTAGACTTAAACATTTTATTACGTTTCGTAGCTCCTAAGTTCGGTGGAAGTGGTGGCGGTCATCCGCAAGCGGCGGGGGCTAGAATACCTGAAGAAAACTTTTTGAAATTTATTGAGGAGATAAACGAAGCTATTAGGAATGGGCAGATGGGGAGATAAAGGGCTAGCTCGATGGGATCCTGAATATTTATTTTCTGGAATGCTATTATTTTATTCGCCGATGACGAAACCTATGTTCCTGATTGGTGAGGGACCCTGGGGTATCGGAGGCAATTCTATTCAAAGTAATCGTTTTTAGAGCAAAAATTTTTAAAGGTGTATAGGTGGAATTTCTAGGGCAAAACTGTGTATTTAAGCAAATGTAGGGCGTGTAAATACTGATGGAGGATGTTCGTTTTGAGTCTTGAAGAGCGTGTTGCCGAGATAGCAAGAACCTATGGTTGGAATGTCGAACTTAGGAAAAGGCATGGAAGCCGGATTCAAGACCTTATTCTTCAGAGGGGAGGGTTAGTCTTAGTTGTTCAAGTTAAAGATCTGAGCAGTCCAGCTGGACCTAGAGCTATTACGCAAACAAAGAAGGATTTCGATGAATACATTAGACACTTGCTTGAAGAAAAGCTTGGCGTGACAGTTATTCCCATATTGATCTCGAATGATATATCTGAGAAGGCCAAGAAAAGAGCTCTATCATATGGCATTAGACATTATAGGCCGAGCGAAATGGAGAGAATACTCAAGTAAAAGAAAAATTGTCTTTCAGATTTTAGCAATTAATGTTATCTTCACTTTCTCCTCAGGATTTTTAAGTCTATTAACAAGTTTTCTTGAAAGGTCTGATGCTGCCTTATCAGCTCCAATGGCTATCGTTCTACCGCAAACATATTTGCTCTTTCTGACAACAATATCTTTGGGGTGCATAAAAGTTAAACTTGGGCTTCCAAAGGCCCTTATAACCTCTCTTTCATTACCCACCTCAATGATTACTGTTATCTCGGCATCTGGTTCTCTTGCAACTCTTTTAAACTCATCGTTTAAGTCTCTTGCAGCCTTATTGGCTCTAACAGCTATTATACAATCGCCTCTCTCCGTTAAATGCTCATCTTTTGTTATCTCAAATGTTGATTTATGCGTTGACTTTACAAGACTATGCCCAAAGGCGATTATCTCTTCGACCCCTTTCAATAATGCAGCCGCCTCCCTCTGAATAATCAAAACTATATATTAACAGTGTTAAACCGACTCCAGAAACTTAATATTTTCGTAGTCCGATAAAGAATAGCGGATGGAAAAAAGAATGCTTTCGGCTAATATTTTCAGAGCGTATGATATACGTGGCATTTATGGTTTAGATATGGATGAGGAGGTAGCTCGCTTAATAGGGAAGGCATTAGCAACCTTCGTTGATGGTGAAGAAAAGACTTTCATCGTTGGTAAAGATGTTAGATTAAGTAGTGAACCACTTAGTGATGCACTTATAAACGGCATGGTTTCCGGTGGATTAAACGTCGAAGACATAGGCATTGTAACAAGCCCGCTTCTATATTTTGCCACTAGATATTATGGTGCAAATGGTGGAGTCATGGTTTCAGCATCACATAACCCGCCAGAGTGGAATGGTTTTAAAATACTACTTGACAAGGGATTCGTATGTATGGGTATGGGTATGGAGGAACTCAGGGATATAGCGATCAAAGGCTTCTTTAAGGAGGCTAAACCAGGAGTAGTTAAAGCTAACACTAACGCCATTAGGGATTATGAGGAGTACATTTCTGAAAGAGTGAGCATCAGCAAGAATTTCAGGATCGTAGCCGACCCTGGGGGAGGCTCATGTACCATGCTTATACCAGAAGTTTATAAAATGGTTGGTGTTGACATTCACGCGATATATAACGAGCCGAATGGCACCTTTTCTAAACATCCACCTGAACCCAACGAGCAAACATTAGGAGAGCTTAAAAGACTCGTCTTAGAGAAAGAGGCATGTTTCGGCGTTGGCTTCGATGCAGATGGTGATAGAGCATTTTTTATTGATGATATGGGTCGACTGATTCCAAACAATGTAGTTTTAGCTATACTGTCAAGACATTGCTTAAGCAGCTACAAAGGAGCAGCCATAGTTTACGAGGTTAGTTGCTCAATGATAGTTGAGGAAACTATAAGGGCCTTTGGCGGGAAACCTATTCTAAGTCGCGTTGGGCACACATATATTTATGATAAGATGGTAAGCGAGAACGCTATTTTAGGCGGTGAGGCTAGCGGGCACTTTTATTTTAGAGATGTATATTGTTTTGATGATGCTATATATGCGAGTCTTAAAATGGCTGAGGCCATATGTAAGGATGGAAGAAAACTCTCGGAAATAATTGATTCTCTACCAAAATATCCACAGATATCTGCGAAAAACTATGATTGCCCAGATGAAGAAAAGTTTAGAATCGTCGATGAGCTAGCTGAGGAGTTTAGAACTATTGGGTATGACATAATAACTATTGATGGCGTCAAAGTTATCACAAAGGATGGTTGGTTTCTTATTAGGCCATCGAACACTCAACCATTAATAAGATTGACTGTTGAAGCTAGAGATGAGGAGAAACTTAAGGAGTTGACCTTGCATGCTGAAAAAGCAATTCTTGAAAAAATTGAGAAATATAAGGGTTAAATCGATTAGTTTATTGGGAATCGTAATAGGGCGGCAACTCCACCCAATGACCTTAATTTCGCTCCAGCCTCGTGCTCAACGCTAATTATTCTTACCTTTCCACCCTTGTCTTCAACATCACGCAAAAGACTTTCTAAAACTGACATTTCCTCTTCAGATGACTCCCTAAGTTTCTCATCTGTGACTAATATTTCTTCCACTGCACCTAATAGTGCGGCTCTTTTGACCTCGCTTAACCCGTAGGCAACGTTGCCCCTTCCCATCCCCAAGCGCTTAAGAACTTCCTCAACGGCTGATGCTTCCTCGAACACACGGGCATGTTTGAGGGCCTTAACTAGCACACCGGAGCGCATAGCCTCGTAAATTCCGGCTTTGCCAGCGCTGTTCACGTTTTTAATATCAATAACTTTTTCATAGATGTTAGGTGCGCTCTCCATTAGAAACTTTATGAATTCATCCTTAATGAAACCTAGTCCAACTATAACAATTGAACCATCCATTGAGTCAACTAACTCACCTAAAGCCTTTGAAACAGACTTAAACATCTCGATCAGCGTTTTTTGGCGCTCACCCTCCATGCGCTTTCCAGGTAGGCTAATCTGTTCTTCCAACATTATGTCTACACCAAAACCTCTTAAGATTGCGATGCAGTATCCCTCATCATCGATAGATGCGATTATTATTGGTGTAACCCTTCTGGACATTGCGCGCTCTAATTGCTCAATGTGATAATCTAGCCAGCGGTCTTTAACTATAGTAAGCGGCATATTTAATGTTATATTTAATGTGTGATGCGACCCTAATGCTCCAATATCCTCAGGTGCATCACAAACTATGCCGTGGACCCTAAGACGGTTTAAGCTTCTATCCCAAAAGACCCTCTCAACTCTTAAGCCCAAAACAACTGATATACGCTTTCCCTTTTCAGGTTTCTCATACCGTTCGCCTAATCGAACTTCGCGAGTGGTTCTGGCATATGCAACATCACCCCTCTGAATAATATTATAGAGAGTCCAAAAGTCATCAAGGAACTCAGGAACAACTGTAATACGCCCATGCTTAAGATCCTTATCTAAAATCTTCATGTAAGTTCACTAGAGGCAACAGCCAAAATTAAAAAGGTTGATTATCTCCTTTTAAGTTTTCTGTTCCTTAAAGTAGTAGGGGAATCGAGAGTGAGCGAAGCTATCCTAACTCTTGAATTTGACATGATCTTAGGAACGTTTATTCGGAGACTGAATCGGTTTATGGCTTTAGTTGATGTTGAAGGTAAAGCTGCTTGCGCACATTTACCCAACTCCGGCAGGCTTATGACCGCGCTATATCCCGGCGTCGCAACATACCTCAGAAAATTTATTGACCGACCCTGGAGAAAAAGCAATTATAGTATGTTTGCTGTTCAGCACGATAATGTTACCGTGATCGTGGATGCTCAATTCTCAAACTTTTTGGCTAAAGAGGCCATTAAACGTAACCTCTTTATCGATTTAGCAGGATATAGGGTTGCTGGAGAGGGCTTTAAACTAAGCGAGAACCCAAGCGTTAGATTGGACTTAATGCTTGAGAGAGAAACTGAGAGGTATTACGTTGAGGTTAAAAGTGTAACTCATGTGGTTGACGGAATCGCTCTATTTCCAGATGCCCCAACAATTAGGGGAAGACGCCATGTATTGCACTTATCTTCGCTTGCAAACCGCGGGCTTAAGACCGGACTGATATTCTCGGTTCAAAGACCAGACGCTCTGATAGTTAAAGCCAACAAAGAAATTGATCCGCAGTTTGCAGATATATTAAGGGTAGCCGTAGCTAGGGGCGTGAAGATATTCACCTTAAAGTCAACCTTTAAGCCGCCTAGAACTATAAGGCTAGAGCCTAATAAGCCTCCATTTGCGTTTTAATAATTTTTGCGCTATTAAAACATACTTCTCGCATCTCTCAGCAAAACCGTCCTAAGAATATTCTCCTCCTCCCTGATAATCTCTTCCGAAGTTAGGTATTTTATTAAATCCTCACTTAAAACTGGCTTTCCATCTTTAAGTGGGTATACGTAGGGCAAATATATTCTGGCTTTCGAATTAAGCCTTATATGCAAACCTCTCTTCACCGGTATGTCCTCTAACCTAATGCCTTCGCTCACAAGTTTAGCTACATAAATCGCCCCATCAATAGAGAATTGCCCTCTACCAATATTTCTCGATAAAGCGCCCGGAACCTTTGATGTTATAAGCTTTTTTGTTCTTCCTCTTGGAGGATGATCACCAAGAATCCCGCCAACTATAACGGTTTCCTTACCCAAAAAGTCCTCAGGTTTAAGTCGAACAGGCGCACTTGGGTCCAGAATCAAAATCTTCTCCGGACTGAAGATTTCAATGAAACTCTCACCTCTGATAATCCCTAGACTCGATAAAATCCTAGCATCCTCCCGACTTTTAATATTCGTGAAAACCAGTCTATCACTTCCAATGATACTGGACGCATGCTTATACTCGATATAAAGCCACTTGCTGACCTCAGATTCAAGATGCTCGATCACGAATATCAAATATTCATCCCTCAGGGGTTAAATAAAAGCTGGAAAACTCCTATTAAAAATCAATTGTTAAATATCCTATGAAGCATCAAGCCATTTACGACATCACCTAACTAGGCTGATCGGCTTTGGATAGAGACGGATTTAAAAGTTAATTATATCGCTTACTAAACTTGTTTGATTTCGGAAAAATTTTGGAACGAATATACGGGATGAGTATGTTTTGGATAACTGGCAAGATGCCATTCTTGACGGTATTTTAAACGCCATTCTAGATAACATTTCAGTAGTCGATTAAGAGGAAAAGATGGGCAGTTTTCTAATTAATCTTAGAATATTATTTTTAATTGCATTTTTAAATGATATTTTTCAGCAATTTCAGAACCTACCCCCTCCCCTCCTTCACAATCTTTCTGATCATAGGCCTAAGCCCATAATTATAAACCTCATTCTTAAATGCAGCAATAATTCAGCTCATCTTTTTTTACTAATTTAGGGGCATTCGAGCACTCGTTTCATTAACTAAAATCATGTAGATTTGGCACATTCTCATTCACAGCATAAGAAAATGTTGAAGCTTCACAGAGTTTCGAAAAAGCACTACTAATACACTAAATAAACCATTTTCTAGGGCCGAAATGAATAAGGGCAGTAATCTAGAATTACAGGTTCCCCGATTGGCGGGCCCGGGGGGAATTGAACCCCCGACCCCCGGGTTAAAAGCCCGGTGCTCTATCCTTGCTGAGCTACGGGCCCCAACCTTATTTTGAAGAATGAAGGCAGATTTATGGTTTTCTGTTACCATCGTTTTCCGCGCATTTTGTGTATGATGATAGAGGGGCATTTTCAGAGGCGCTTTTGGCAGAAGGGGGCTAATGTGGGTTTTTCTGTTACCATCCATGATGGTAACAGATACGCTTTTATTAACCTTCGTTTTCCCGATGGAGCGTTTTTCAAGCTCCCCTACAAAGTGCATGGTTTGCATGAAATGCTGATGGAGGAGCGTTTTTTGAGCGTTTTTGGCAGAAAGAGGGAAAACGAGGGTTTTTCTGTTACCATGTTTTCCGCGCTTCTTTCCGGATTCCGCGGCTTTTTTAGGCTTTTCTGTTACCATTTCCGTTAGGAGGCATTGAGTGAAAACCCGGGCTCCATCAGCATAAAAGTAATGGAGAACCCTCCAGCTGCCTCCTCTCTTCTGCAGGCTGCCAGGCCTACCGCACACAGGGCATTTAAACATGATAAAACGCTAAGCGGCTAAAGAAAAGAAGCTAACCAACATGAAAAGATATACCTGGCAAACATAAAAAGAGGGGAGGTTATGAAGATACTATTTTGCTGATTTCTTTTAGCATTTTTTCAAGCACGTTTTTGTAGAGTTCATATTTTGATAGGATTTTGATGATTTTCTCCGCTTCTTTTCCGCTAATTAAGTCAAAAGGAAGATATTTTATGGTTGGCGGCTGCTTTGAAAAGTCGAGGCAGTTGATGAATGCGCGGCTTCTTTCCGGCCCCAGCTCTCTTAGAAAATCGAAAATCGCGTTGATTCCAGACTGAATTTCAGGAGTTACCTCCCCCTTAATATATCTAAAGAGGTGGAGCTTTAGCTTTTCAAGACTTATGCCTAAAGCATAGGCTTCAAGAATGCCTTTCCATGTTAGCCAGTAAGTCTCAAATTTCTGGTTTCTATATTCCTTCTCACCAACAACCTCGATTAACCCCTTTTCTTTCAGACTGTCAAAGGAGAAGAGAATGTTCTTGTAGGCTTTACTGAGCTCCTTTGCAGCCTCATGCTTTGTAAGCGCACCTCTTTCGCCCAAAAGCCTTATAATTTCGCTCTGAAGTGGAGGAAGCACCCTCTCGCCCATCTTTAGCTCTCCCATATGCCTTTTAGTTATGGTATAGTATGGAAAACCTTAAATATAAGTTTTGCGTCATTTAATATAGGTGAGGTGTAACATGCTATGGTTGAATTAAAAGCCACTTTAACTAAAGGGGGCAGTATTTACCTCCCTAAGGAACTAAGGCAGGAGTTCACGCGAGAACTCAAATTAATCTCCAATGGGTTTGCCGCCTTAATCTTTCCATCTACCGCCTCTTATGATGATGTCTTGGATAGTTTAAAGGTTATTGAAGTCGAACTAAACCATCGCATAAAGCTCTCTAAAAGAACAAGGGATTAAACGCAAAAGGGGGAAGGGGGCGCGTGTCAAGTAAGATTATTGTTAAGCGGCTTAAAAAGCGTTTCGATGTTACGCTCTGCTGTGATTGCGCGGATAGGTTTATTGTTGATTGGACGGGGCTTGTTGGATGCGCATGTAGTTGGATGTATAATGGAGGGGATTATGTGGAATCTTATGTGGAACCGCAGACATGTGAACTATGCGGCCGCCAGGGTTATTGGTTCACGTATATTTTGCCAAAGTGGAGGGCTGGAAAGCGGTGAATGATGTTGATAGCATCTTAAAGGCTATCTTGAATTTGCTCGATGGCCTTGAATCCGCGGTTAAGCAGGCGAGGCAGGAGCTTACCAGGCTGATTGAGGAGAGCATTCAATGGCGCATTATAGAGGCGCCCAGGCCGGTTAGCCTAGAGGACAGGGCGATTAAATGGCTGGTTAAGCGGCTTGAGGCTGTTAGAGAGAAGCATCCGGGCGTGCGTTTTGAGTTTGTTAGGAACGGTGAGGGGTTAATCACGGCTCTTCGCTATAAGGTTGAGGATGATGAGGCGCGCGGGGATGTAGAGGCGCCAATAAGATGGGCGTTTGAGCGGGCTTCTGAGCGCCCAGCTCAGGCTCAAAGCAGAGGTTAGGAGGGAGATAGGGGGCGGTGGATTTGCCGGAGGCTCTTTGGGGTTTAAGCAGGCGTTTGGGGAGGGAGAAGGCGTGGTTCAGCTGGGTTCCCCCAGTCTGCCCCGAATGCAATGCCCCATTAAGTGGTAAGATGGCGAGCCTCCGACTCCTTTGCCTCAAATGTAATAGGGAGTTTGAGTTGAGGGAGGTTGATTTATGAGTTATTGCCATAAATGCGGTGAGCCCTATCTTACGGGCCGCTTTTATAGGTGCCCGATAAGCGGCAAACTAATGGATGTTAGCAATATATGCGTTTACGGAGACGGCCCATTAATCAAGCGCTATTTTGATTTGGGCTGGCGCATCATGCCTATTGAGGGTAAGCGGCCTTTCCTCCAGAATTGGCAGAATAGCCGCCTAACATTCAGGGAGTTTGCAGAGGCCTATCGGCCCGGCTATAATGTGGGCGTGATAACCGGCTGGCTTAAGCCTGGGGAACTGGCGCTAATCGCCCTCGATGTGGACGAGCCCATTTTAGCAGGCTTTAACCCAGAGCCCTGGCTTGAGGCTGGAGCAATGGCGCATACAACCAGCAACGCGCTCCGTATAATATTTTATACTGATAATAATACGCTTGCCTGCTTTAGCCGGAAGGTTGAGGTTAAGCCGGAGGACTTGAGGCCGGAAGACTTAGCTAAGGTTGTTAAGGGAAGGGGGAAGCAGAGCATAAGCGTCCTTGAGGTTTTAGCGGAAGGCCGGCAGTTCATGGCGCCTCCCTCAAAGCATCCTGAAACTGGCAAGGTGCTTGAGTGGGTTGTTGGGCCTAAGCAATCGGGGGAGGCGCTTGTGGTTCATAGCATGGAGGAGTTTAGGCGGCTGCTTGAAGAGAGCATAAGCGCCAAGTGGGTTCTCGAGGAGCTCTTTGAATCAAGCCGCATTAAGGCGGAGGAAGAGGGTTATGGCGGCCTGCTTAGCGCCTGGCTTGAGGAAGTTGAGAAGCACCTTGATGTTGCGGGCGAGGGCCCAAACTATATTTATGTGCATTGCCCATTTCATCCGCCTGACAGAGAGCCCAGTTTCGCATTACATAAACATAAGTTTTACGCGGTTGATTACCATGATAACAAGGTATATTCGCTTAGGGAGCTGGCTCAAGCCTTAAACATTAAGCTGCCAGGCTTAGGCATTGAAGCCAGATTAGAGGAGGGGGGAGAGGAGAAGCCTAAAAAGAAGGTTATAAGGGCTGCTTTCGTTGAGCTGCCGGATGGGCGGCTTGCGGAAGAAGCCTATGACGGCAAACAAGCCTTCTTTCTGGTTTACAACCCGCAAACCGATGGGGTTGAGCGGCTTGAATCAATCGAGCTTGAGGATTGCATCTATAAGCCAATCGAGAGCCCCGAGCTTGAGCATAGAACCGTATTATTACCAAGCAATACTGAGGAATACGGCTCAGAGGAGCAGCTGCTAAACGATTTACTTGAGTATATGAACCGATGGCATGAGCCCCCAAACATCCTATCACGGCTTTTAGACGCCTACTATGTCATCTTCACATACGCCAAGGATTTAGTCCCCCAGCTCCCATACCTGAGATGCCTGGCGCCCTGGGGCCGCGGAAAATCAACATGGCTTGATGTCATTGGAAGCGTATGCTATAGGCCCATCATACTGGCCGGCTCAGACACGGATAAGAGCATTGTCAGGCGCCTAAGCCTATGGCGGGGAACCGCCCTAATAGATGAGGCCGATTTCGGAGATACAAGCCTATACGCCTTCATCATAAAAATCCTTAACATAGGTTTTGATAGGCGGAAAGGCTGGTATTACCGGAGCGATGAAAACAACCCTAAAGCGGTAATAGGCTATTATGTTTACGGGCCCAAGCTCCTGGCAACCAGAAGCAAGTTTAAGGACGTAGCCCTTGAATCAAGATGCCTAACTTTTGTGGGCCGCGAAAACGTTAAACCGGTTCCATTATTCAGGATGGAGAGGTTCCTCGAGGAAACCCAACGCTTACGCAATCGGCTTATCTTCTGGCGCTTCAGAAACTACCATAAGATTAAGGGGCTGGCGGCCCAGCTTGAGGAGCCTGGCATAGCCGAAAAACTCTATGACGGGGCTGATAGGGTTAGCAGCCGCGTTAAGCAAATCATCCTACCATTATGGCTCATCATGGGCGACAGAATGAAGGAGCAATTAGCGAATCTCGCTAAAACCATAGACGCCCAGCTCAAAGCCGCGGATGAAGACTACCTATTAGAGGTTGAGGCCAGAGAAGCCGCCATAAGCCTTGTGAAAGAGGGGAAAGGCGGGGAGGATGGGGTTAACGTAGTTAACGTTTTTAACGTCCTATATAGGGAGAAGGGGGGTTACGAAACCTACTACTCCATAAAAGTTTCAACACTAAGCAGGGAGTTACTGAAGCAAAGAGGACTAAGCCAGGATGAGATAACAGTTAAAGAGGTTACATCTATCTCAAAGCGCCTTGCCAAAATTTTTGAGACGCGCTTAGGCTTCAGGATAGTGGTTGGAAAGGGAAACAAGCGTAGGGTTCTAATCCCAGCCGAATGGATTGAGGTAGGGGCTCGTGATTTAACAGACTTCTTTGAGGAAGAGGGCTCTCCTAATGAAGATACTAACCTCGGCATGCACAAAAATGTACATGAAGGTGAATTTGGTGAATTTCTTGAATGTCCTATAGTGAGAGCCCCCCAAGACAAAGAGGATGAAGAGAGAGAAAGAGGGGGCTCTCCTAATAAGAACGTTAAAAACGTTAACTACGTTAACCCGTCATGTACAAAAATGTACATGGCTGAGAAGCCCAGTAAATCCGAAAGAGTTTGGGTTGGAATAAGCCTAAAACGGGCTTCTTTTGAAGCAGGTGAAGCAGGTGAAGCAGGGTTTACATACACCGGAAAAGCTGAGGAGATGACAGACAAAAAAGATGAGAATTTTTTACAGTATATAAAGGCTGCTTCAGTTGCTTCACCTGCTTCACCAAATGTGGTTTTGTGGGTTTGCGGTGATTGCGCTAAGGAGGCCGGCCGCTTCATTGTCCTCGAGCGTTCTGGGCTGTGCGAATTATGCGGGCGGGAGGCTGAGTTGGGCAGGCTGCCGGCCGAATCAGCCGGTAAGCCTAGGGCTGAGGCTGAGAAGCCGAAAGAATATCCCTGCCCCAGGTGTAAATGTGTTTTCTTCTCTGAGGCTGATTTAAGCGCTCACTTGAGGCTGATTCATGGAGTTGAGGAGCGTGATGCGCATGGTTAAGTTTCGGATTGTTCCCGGAAAGAAGGGCCCCGGAGACAAACTAATCAAGATTTGGGCGGACGGAGATGTCCTAACAATCCGCGACATGCTCCTAATCCTCAAGAACATGTTTGAGGCTGAGGACGCGCTTTATCCAATCAGCCGGGGCAAGCAGGGCCGCGCCCTAATCCTCAAAGCCATCCTCGATGTTTACTCAGGCATACCGTTAGAGCGCGTCCTTGAAGCATACGGCTTAAGCGGGCGCCCTAAACCCAAGGCTCAGGCTGTAGGCTTACCCATTGAAAGGAGGGTTAATTGATGGCGCGTTGTAGGCCCCTACGGCATCATGTTCCGCCTTCCTGGGAGCTATATGAGTATCGGGATGGCCGGTGGGTTCCAGTCTTCTGCCTGAGGGAGCCGGCTCAGAGAGGGCGCTTGCCCAGCCCCAGCTCCGCTAAGGAGAAGATGCGCCCTGAAAAGTGGGTTATGAGGCGCGCGGCCCGCCTCCTTACCGAAATGATAAGAAAGCGGAGGGAGGCAGACTTATGAGGTTTATTTGCAATTGGGGAGTTCTTCTCAAAATCACCATTCTCCTTTTATTATGTTCCACTTGTCTTTGCGCGTTTCTCCGCGGTTTCCGGGATTTAGGGATTGTTGTGCTCCTCTTGTTAATCTACCTCATAATAAACAGAAGGGGAGGTGGTGAGGTTGGGGTTGTTTGAGGAACTCTACTCAAAATATCCGGTTGAGGATGTTCCGCCTTTAGGCAGCTGCCTGATTATCCCAGCAGGAGAGTTTAGGCGTGAGTGGGAGGCGAGGCTGAAGAGCGAGGGCTGCAAGGTTTACACTCAAGCCCATGGGGGCCAAGTCTGCTTCTTTGTCAAGCCGCCTAACAAGCAGGAGGCAGGCGGAAAACAGGAAGCTCAACCTAAGCCTAAAATCGTTTGGACGCCGGAGCTCATTGAGCAGTTGAAAATGCTCAGGCTTTCGGGGTTAGGCCACAGGGCTATCGCGAGGGAGCTTAAGTTAAGCCCGCATGCAGTTTACAGAAAGCTTAAATCCCTGGGTTTAAGCGGTTTGGAGAAAACACCTAAGCCTGAAACCTCAAGTGATGGTTTACTCGAGCTAATTGAAAGTCTTAAATTGCTGCATGAACACGGCTATAGGCGAACATGTGTAATTCTGCTTCAAAACGCAAAAAGCTTCCTTGAGGAGATATAATATAAGAGTTATATTAATTAATATATGTGAGAATATGCGAAATTCCTCCTACATTGGGGGAGGTTTTTCGATGGAAGTTTTCGAGCTTGTTATTTTACAAGTTTGCACAGAGTGAGTATAACATAAGATAAGTAATAATATATTATATACATAAAATGGCTGTAATTCTCGCTTTGTTTTGCAAAAGAAGCGCGTTTTCAGAGAGGGATGTTTGCATGGCATACTATAGTTTGCTCCCTTATTTTTGTTTACTGTTTATTTATTTACTTCCCCTACCACAGCTATAATGCTTTAGTATTCCAGTAAACTATAGTTTGCTCCCGTATTTTTCCAGGTATTCTTTTATTGCCTCGATTATCAGATCCTGTTTTGTCTTCCTCATTTTTGCCGCGAGTATCGTAAGCCTCTCCCATAACTCCTCATCAACCATAAAGCCGAGCTTCTTCATTGATTCTCCTCTCCAACTTTAAGGTATGGAGGTTTTCCATATAAACTTTTCGGAGGAAAACCAAAACATTTAAATACCTCTTTAGAGACTTTCCTCTTTGTAGGAAAGGAGGATGAAAGTGATGGCTGAAGAGGTTGAGGTTACAGTCCGCCTACCAAAACCCCTCGTAGACTTCCTTAGGGAGTTCATGAGCGAGGAGGAGTTAAACAAATATTTGAATGAAAGCCTTGTAGACGCAATCAGAGCCGATCTGGGGCAGGAATGCTTCTGCACTGACTTGGTAAAGCGCGTACTAAGAAAACACGGCCTCAACGATCGAGAATGGATGAGATAAAATGAAATCTCCCCCTTTTTTCTCCTCTTTCTAAGCAGAACTTGTTATAGTTTGTATGTATATATAGATAGGGTTCTCTAACTCCTCCATTATAATTTGTTTTTGTTTATTTTTTGTTTGTTTGGATGCGTTATCCATCTACTCCTATTTAGGGAAGGAGAGGAACACGAATAGACGCTATCAAGTTCCGCAATCCTTAAGATCTCCTCTCTATTCTCATGCTGATAGATGGCTATAAAGTTTGTCCGTTAGCCTGCGCATAGGCCTACTGGAGGAGGGCTTAAGCCCCTATTTCGGATAGTTTTTCTATCCCAAACCACACTTAAACCCAACAAGACAAGCCATAAGCCAGCCGGCAAACCGTGAAAAGTTAGGAGGCCTTTTGATAAGTGTAGTTTCTGAATTATGGATAATGTTTATATCCATGTTTCCCTCATATTCCACTCATGCAGGTTAGCGATGAGCTGGCCCGCATAGTTGATTTGAGCATGCCGTTTCCAGCCCGCGTGATTAGGGCCTATGCGCGTCTCCCAATGGTTTTCACAAGCGGTGATTTAGCCAGGGAGGCCGGCATACCCTGGCCTACGGCAAAATTCTATGTTAGGCGGATGCTTGAGCTCCACATGATTGCAAGGCTGCCTAACAGAAAGAAGTATCAAAAATATGCTAATGCAAGAACCTTCTCGCAATGGCTCCAGGATTTAATGAGGCTTGCAATTAAACCAGTTGAGGAGAGGGTTTAGCCGGTTCAAGGCGTGAAATTTGCTCTATGAGCGCTTTCTGGGCCTGGAGAACCCTATCCCTTAAATCGCCTATCAGGGCTGGGTTAAAGTAGTTTTTCATGAATACGCTTGCGCCTATACGGCCCTGGAGAAAGTCTATTTCAGCTGGATTAAGCCATTTAAGCATGTAGTTGGCCCAGTATTCGCGCATGTCTCCAAACCTGAGGGGCAGTCCTTTTTTCGCTATGCGGTTGTGGATTAGGGGCCAGCTAACCCTATCGGCCCCGCCTATCTTGTGGACAAAATCCTCATGGATGAAGGATATGAATGCGCGTTTATGCGGCCTTATGAAGAGCTCCCTAAACCTGAAGTGCTCCAAGCATTTATTTTCCTTATTATAATATTTTTCTAAGCGGCTTTCAGCAGCCAGCTCCCTAATCAGGTTCCATGAGGCAATTGCCTCCTTACCCCTTAACCCCGTCAGAAGGCAGAAGTCGAGGAATAGGCTTAGGCTTGGAACCCTCTCTTTAACCATGCGAATCCACTCGAGAAGCCCGTTCTCCCTCTCCCTAACAATCCTCCTAAGCATTAGGATGTCTGGGCTAACGCTCTTCCACTTAAGCCCAAACCGCCTAACAAGCGCATGAAACTCCTCATAGCAGCCCAGAAACCTGCTTAGGTTTGAAAGCGCGCATAAAACATAGTTTCGCTTGCACTCGCTCAACCCGATGAGCGGGGATAAATCGGCCTCAACCAAGCAATAATAATACTGTCTGGCATACCGCCATAAATCCTTAGCGTAATCAGGAGAATGAGTTTTAGAGACGTAATCAAAGAAAAAAGCCCAATTCAAGCCTCTTTCACAAAAATAAGGGCAGTTAAAAGCCCGGTGCTCTATCCTTGCTGAGCTACGGGCCCCAACCTTATTTTGAAGATTAAAGCCCAATTTATTATTTTCTGTTTTAAAAGTCTACTGCTAGAATGGGAAGTTGTAGCGATTACCTAAATTTTTAATAATGGATTTCATATTTAATATCGAGGGCTGAAGGCCTTTTCTGAAAATAGCAGCCTCAATGAGTATAAGTCTACTTAAGATGTGCTCTTCAATAATTGAAGATTGAAGTTTAATTAAATAATAATAAATTTCTCTTCATAAAACTCTTATAGCTATTCTTTAATTATTAATATTGGTTGGTTTTCATGTGCGGGATTTTTGGCTGCGCATCCAAGGATGGCGATGTAGCGAAGATTATTCATGGAGCATTAAAGAGACTCGAGTATAGGGGCTATGACTCGGTTGGAGAGGCAACAGTTTTTGAGAGACAGATCTATGTTAAGAAGGATCAGGGGAAGATTGATGATGTACATAGACTTTTGAATCTCGACGAAATGCCGGGATCCATCGGTATAGGTCATACTAGGTGGGCGACGCATGGCGCTCCAAATAGGATAAACGCTCACCCACACCTTGATTGCGAGGGAAAAATCGCTGTTGTCCATAATGGTATAATTGAGAACTTCGCTGAGCTTAAGGCTGAGTTGGAGGGGCTTGGTCACTCATTTAAGTCTAAAACTGACACAGAGGTTATACCACACCTAATTGAGGAGAATCTTAAGCATGGTTTACCGCTTATAGATGCTATTAGGGAGTGTCTTAGGAGACTTGAGGGATCATACGCCATAGCTATTGTGACAACAATCGAGCCTGACAAAATAATATGTGCCAGAAGGGAGAGCCCATTGATGCTTGGGATTGGCGAGAATGTCATATATTGCGCCTCAGATATACCTGCTTTTCTCCCATTGACGAATAGGTCTGTTGCATTGGAAGATGGTGAAGTTGCAATACTATGGCATGGTGGATATGAGATCCATAAATTAGAGGACTGGAAGCAGGTTATTAGAGAGCCTGAAACAGTTACTTGGACTCCTGAAATGGCTGAAAAACAAGGCTATCCACACTTTATGCTTAAAGAGATTCATGAGCAGCCCCTCTCACTTAGAAATGCCCTTAGGCTACAAGACCTATATCTAGACCTCATGGCAACATTCCTAGATAGAGCTAAGAATATCTTTCTGGTTGCTTGCGGCACCTCATATCACGCATGCCTAGCGGCATCATACATGTTCTCTAAACTCGCGTATTTATCAGCTTACCCGGTTATAGCATCAGAGTTTACCGAACAGGTTGGTATGGCTGTAAATATTGACAGCACTATTTTAGCCGTGAGCCAATCAGGCGAAACAGCTGACACGCTAGCCGCCGTTGATTACGCAAGAAATAGGGCTGCAACAGTTCTGGGACTAACGAACGTTGTCGGTTCAACATTAACGCGTGTATCCCGGGTTTATATAGTTCAGCAATCCGGTCCTGAGATTGGAGTCGCAGCTACAAAAACATTCACTGCGCAGCTACTTGTTTTCGCTCAACTGGCCATAAGGGTTGCGAAGCTACGGGGCAAAATTAGCAGCCAAGAAATCAAAGAGATCGAGAGAGAATTGAAAAGTATCCCTGACATTGTTGAACTAACGATTAGAAGGAATGAGGAAAAGATTAAGCAAGTTGCAAAAAAGTACAAAAATAGTAGGGTTTTTCTCTTTCTCGGAAGGGGAATAAGCACCGCCACAGCCTTAGAGGGCAGGCTTAAACTTTTAGAGATATCCTATGTGCCAGCGGTAGCCTTTCCAGCCGGGGAGAGCAAGCACGGACCTATAAGTCTAGTTGAGCCGGGCGTGCCAGTTATATTCGTTTGTCCAAGGGATAAGACTCGCAGGACAATAATCGGTAATATTATGGAGATGAAGGCGCGTGGAGCATCAATTATATCCATAATCGAGGAGGGGGATGAGGAGATTAAACAGCTCTCAGATGACTACTTCGAGGTTGCAGGCAGGGTTTCAGAAGCCCTGTCGCCGATAACATTTATAATCCCTTTACAGCTCTTCGCATATTACATGGCTGTTGAGAGAGGCTGTGACCCTGATATGCCGCGAAACCTAGCGAAGTCGGTAACGGTTAAGTAAGATGAAAGATTAAATTTCCTTTAAACTTAGCCATTGTATCCCTTTTTATTCCATTCACAACTAAAAAATTTAAATTGAAAAAAAGATTACATAAAATCATGGACTTATCTGAAAAGACTATAATCTATTTCAGCAGTCCGGGCGAGGACAACACTGATGTCGTTTTATCCTCTGCAAAAAAGAGAGCTGACGAGCTCGGAGTCAGAGACATAATTGTTGCCTCCACCAGAGGGGTGACAGGGGCTAAAGCCTCCGAGGTATTTAAAGGCTATAATCTTGTTGTAGTAACTCACCATACAGGTTTTAAGGAGCCTGGTCATCAAGAGTTTACTGAAGAGAATAGGAGAATAATAGAGGCGAATGGAGGCAAAGTATACACTGGAACTCACGTATTCATGAATGTTGAAAGAGCCATAAGAAGTAAGTTTGGCACAGCTTACCCAGCAGAAATAATGGCTCAAACTTTAAGGCTCTTCTGTGAGGGAATGAAGGTTGCAGTTGAGATAGTTGCCATGGCGGCTGATGCAGGACTAATACCAGTAGACAGGGATGTGATAAGCATAGCTGGAACAGGTAGAGGGGTAGATACGGCTATAGTTGTTCAGCCAGCGAATTCATCGAGAATATTCGACATAGTTATTAAGGAAATTATCGCTAAACCTAGATCCAGATGATAATTTAGGCGATTTAATATGATGAAGAGAAGACTCGGTAAAACTGATCTTATGGTTTCGATTATAGGTTTTGGCGCAATAAAGCTGCCACAAATAGACTTCAGTACCTCGAGTAGGATACTTAATAGAGCTCTAGACCTGGGAATAAATTTCATAGACACTGCTCGGGCATATGGCGATAGCGAAGAAAAGATAGGTTTAGCTGTAAGCGATCGAAGAAATGAATTTTATATATCAACAAAAAGCGCAGCTCTAACTTATAAGGAAATGAAAAGCGATATAGAAACCAGCCTAAAAAAGCTTAAAACGGATTATATAGACATATATTTATGCCATAACCCCGGGCGCCCTGATAAATATGAAAAGATAATGAGTCCTGATGGGGCTATAAAAGCCCTAAAGGAGGCTAAGAGTGAGGGTGTTATTGGACACGTAGGCTTCAGCTGCCATAGATATCATGAAACAATGGAAAAAGGCATAATGTCCGGGGAGTTTGAGGTGATAATGGTTTCATATAACATGTTAAACGATGAGCTAGTGGATGAAAGAATTCTTCCCCTAGCAAAAGAGATGGATGTTGGCGTAATAGCCATGAAGCCACTCGCAGGTGGATTTTTAGCATCTCCACCCTTGGATCTTCTTAAGAAAACAAAGATCCCAGTAAATGCCGAGACCGCACTTAAATTTGTTTTATCGAATGAGGCTGTTGCAACAGCAATTCCAGGAATGATGAGGCTTGAAGAAGTTGAAGAGAACACCCAAATAGGAGAGAACTTCACATTCATAAGTGCCGAAGAAAGAAAAATCCTCCTAGAAGCCGTTGAATCCATAAGTAAGGAATTCTGCCGCGGATGCGGATACTGCCAGCCATGCCCTCAAGGGATACTCATACCAATAATTCTACGCCAACTAGCATACTACAAATATTACGGCCTAACCGATTGGGCTAAATGGCGTTATAGAATGGTGGAAGTTAAGGCCGATTCATGTGTTAAATGCGGTCAATGCGTTAAGAAATGCCCTTATAGCCTCAATATTCCGGAAATGCTGGCTGAAGCCAACAATTTACTATCAATTTAAGCTGCATCAAGCAGGAATCTACCTATAATAGATTTAAAATTCCCATAATGATGCGACATGTCAATCAAGGAAATCTTGAATAATTTAGCTAAAAAAGCCCAAGGGCCCTCTCCATCATTTACCGTTTTAGACCTAATAAGACTTTTAAGGCTTCTGGCTAAATCCGGAAGTATTGGACGTGGGAGAATATCTAGGAAGCTTGATTTAGGCGAAGGAACTACGAGAACAATACTGAGGCGGTTGGCTGAAGCTGGCTTAATCATCAGTTCAAGGGGTGGTTGCTCTCTTACTCATAAAGGTAAAAGGCTATGGAGTAGCATTGAGGAGATTATGCCCAAAATTGTCGAGGTTGGAAGTAACGAGCTGACTTTAGCTCCTAAGAGTGTGGCCATACTAGTTAGAGATTGCGCTGAAAAGGTTAGAAGCGGAATCGAGCAACGCGACGCTGCCGTCTTAAGTGGTGCAAAGAGCGCTGTGACGATTATTTCCAAGAGTAACAAACTCATCATCCCAAGCGTTAGCACAGATTTGGAAAAAGATTATCCGTTAGCTTTCAAAGAGATAACTCAATTAATAAAACCTGGTGAAGGCGACGTTATAATTATCAGTAGCGCTGACTCTCTCAAGAATGCCGAGAATGGCGCGTTGGCTGCAGCTTGGTTAATAATACAGGACTAGTATGTGATTTTTTCTCCACGAGCGAAAATTCTTTCTAATGCGGCGTTTAACTCAACAAATCCCTCATTAGTTTTAGCTGATACGGGTATTAATGGAAAGTTTAATCCTAACTGGTATATCGCTCTACTCAGTCTGTAGCTAAGCAAGCGTCCAGTTCCTTCAAGCTTCTCATTTATCGATGTCTCTAAGGTCTCTCTATTCTCAGACCACTCTAAGATTGCTTCAATATCCTCCTGCGAAATTAAGTCGCATTTAGAAAGAACATGCACTTGGGGAAGAAGAAAACGTATGTAAACTGCTGCTGAAAGGAACATGTTAGAGACGTAGTTCAGCGGATTTAGTGAGAAGACGGAGTCAAAGAGATAAATTATAGCCCTAGGATCCTTACTGATTTCGCTGGCTATATAGGGTCCACTGGCCCTGAAAGCAAATAGCTCCATTTGCCCAGGAGTGTCAACAAGCAAAATATCCGGGTCAAAATCTTCAATCTCTTTTTTTAGGTTCTCGACTTCGCCTGCAATTAAATCAGCAGCCATTATCAGCGCGCCGTTAGGTCCAAGCTCGTACTCTTCCATTATCTCGTCAACCGTTATGTAGTCGCGAACATCTATATCCGGCGTATATGGCAGGTTTCTCACACCAGGATCGAGATTTAATATCGCAACGTCCTGCTCGCTTATCCTAAGCCAATCACTAAATGAAGCCGTCAGCAGGGATTTGCCTGAACCAGCGGTGCCTATTATGAACGCTATGAAGCCCAATTTTAGACCCTCCAACGCAATATGATAGTATTATCGTAATAAAATGGGAGAGTTGCCCTTCTAAAAGGAGAAAACCGCATTAGCGCCTATATCTCTATTGGTTGAATTCTACCTCCCCTTTCAAGTATAAGCTCTGAAATCTGCATAATCGCCTTCTCAATCCTTTGTTTTGCTACTTTAGAGTCGCCAGATGTTGTTGAAAAATGCAGCTCTATTCTATGAGTTTTCTCAGAAACTTTTGGATGCGATTTTATATAAACGTAGGGATTTTCACGCATAACTTGGTCGATCATTGGTGCCAAATCGGATTCAGGTACCCCTCTAACATCTAAACTAGCTTCATAAAAAACCAGATCTCCAGACGCCAAACGTAAGAGTGGCACAAGAGATTCGTCAAATATAGCCATCATCTCCTGGGGAACCCCTGGAAGCATTACTAAGTTTATGCCCTCATATTCGATGAGAACCCCGGGCGCTGTTCCAACAGGGTTCGGCAGAGGCTTCGCCCCCCTAGGTAGTCTTGCCATCTTAATCCTATAATGCGTTAGCTCAACCTTTTCCATTCGCCCCTCAGCAACATACTGCTCGTATTTTCTCCTCAACATCTCCAAGGCCTCCTCGTTCTCCTCTAGTTCACGACTAATAGCTTTCGCAACGCCCTCAAGAGTTTTGTCATCAAAAGTCGGCCCCAAACCCCCTGTCGTAATAATAAATGCTGGCTTACGCTCTATGGATTCCCTGATGACCGAGGCTATTTCATCTAAATCATCGCCAACAACTGTTATTCTCCGCACCGATAAACCTAAACTAGTTATTCTTTTCGCAAGCCATTGCGCATTAGTGTTCAAAATCTTACCAATAAGAAGCTCATTCCCGATGCAGATTAACTCCACTTTAGGCTGAGTGAGCAAATTCATCCTCCTCGAAGTAACCTTCTACCAAATCTAATTTAATAAAGATTAATTTAAATTAATCTTAGTTTTCATACCTAAAAAGAGAAATATATGAGGGAAAGTTCTATTTCTTTTTCGATAACCACCATTGCAAATACTCTTTTCTTACTCTTTTCCGTTCATCCTCCTCAAGTCCATAACGCCCTAAAGATTTATCCTTAATCTCAATAAGCTCTTGGTATGTGAGCGATAAGCCGCAGCTCTTGCAAACATAATGTTTCGTTTGGCTTATATATAGCATCTCGCCTCCACATTCGGGACAGTAAGGCATGATTGAACCCTTCAAGTATAAGAGACTCGATCGGATAAAAATACCTTTTGGTCTGAGACACCTTCTCTTTTAAAGCTAACTCTTTCTCTAGAAGCCTTTAATAAGGTTGTAAACAGCATTTTTCGCCTAAAGCCTTCGGCACGATAGTCATTATAGAAGAGCCTTGAGGGAGAAGCCGCACTTCTCATCTAAGGAGCCTAAGAAGGAATCTGAGCGTCTAAAATGATTTTGGAGGCCCAGCTTATCGTTAAGCTTAATGGTTTAAATTTAATTATTGCCCGGCTCTTAAACCTTTAGTGTGAAGCCTATAGTCTGTCACGTAGCATTCTCTTTTAACCACTCTTGGATTTCACTCCCTCAAGGAAATCTTAGCTTTGGGAGATACGTATATATTCACCATGTACGCTCTTTACGATAGTTGTTAAATAATGAGGGCGGCTCATGAAACTGGAGGCGTTCTTTAGCCCAAAGGCGATCGCTGTGATCGGTGCAAGTAGAGAATCATGGAAAGTCGGGCATAAAGTGTTCAGAAACTTAGTTGATTCTGGATTTACAGGAGAACTCTACCCAGTAAATCCAAACGCCGATGAGATACTTGGATTTAAGTGCCACAAGAGTGTTAGAGATATCTCAGGCGATGTTGACCTGGCTATTATAGTTGTTCCAGCCAAGATTGTGCCATCCGTTGTTGAGGAATGTGGTATTAAGGGGGTTAAGGGCATAGTCGTGATCTCGGCGGGTTTCGGTGAAACAGGCAGAGAAGGAGTACAGCTAGAGCAAGAGGTTGTCAATATATGTCGAAAATACGGGATGCGAATGCAGGGACCGAACTGCTTAGGTTTAATAAGCGTTCAGAGCCATGTGAATGCCTCCTTCGCGCCAGCTATGCCCCTTCCAGGAAATATAGCGTTCATCTCACAAAGCGGAGCTATTGGAAGTACAATATTGAATTGGGCTGTCAGGAATGAGATCGGTTTTACTAAATTCATAAGCTTAGGAAACGAGGCTGACCTAAACGCCGCCGACTTCCTTGAAGCTCTTGGTGAGGACGAAGATACAAAGGTCATTGGGCTTTACATTGAGGGAGTGAAAGAAGGAGAGCGGTTCATTGAGGTTGCTAGAAAAGTTACTAGAAAAAAACCAATAATTGCCATAAAAGCAGGAACAACTGATGCTGGAGTAAGAGCGGTTTCCTCTCACACAGGATCATTAGCTGGTTCAGACACCGCGTTTTCAGCGGCATTCAAAAAAGCTGGGATAATAAGAGTTGACACCTTGGAAGATCTTTTCAATCTCGTCCTTGCACTTGGTTCACAGCCGATACCAAAAGGCAATAGGGTTCTCATAGTGACAAATGGTGGTGGACCGGGGATATTAGCCGCTGACGCATGTGAAAAAATGGATCTTGAACTACCGCTACTAGAATATGAGGTTCGGGAAGAACTCAGGAAGCTCATGCCCCCACATGCAAGTTTAAATAACCCACTAGATGTTCTGGGCGATGCTGACGAGAATCGTTACAGAATAGCCCTAGAAGCAGGCCTAAGAAGCAGCAATATTGATGGGATAATTGTTATTTTAACGCCACAAGCTGTAACACCATGCGATAAAATAGCAGAGACTGTAGCTGAAATCGGAAGAGTTTCTGATAAACCTATAATTGCATCATTTATGGGGCTTGAAGATAGTTCATTAGCAATCAGAACTCTTAAGAAGGGACGAGTGCCTAACTATGCCTTCCCGGAGTCAGCTGTGTTTGCTCTAAAATCGATGTACGAGTACAACCTTATACTTAACTCTCCAACTGAGGGAATAATTCAACGTATAGAAATTGATGAAAAAAGGATCCAGAAGATCATTAATGGCGCGAGGGCGGAGAAGCGTTTAAACCTAACGATTGATGAGGCAATAAAAATAGCAGAGGCTGCTGGTATACCAATGCCTAGAGCGTTAGTATCTAGAAGTAAAGAGGAGGCTGGGGAAGTAGCCGATGCAATAGGTTACCCAGTAGTCATGAAGATTGTTTCACCAGATATACTTCATAAGACGGATATTGGCGGTGTGATATTAGGTGTTAAAAGTCGGAGTGAGGTTGAAGAAAACTATGAGCTTCTAGTAAGGAGAGTCCGCTCAGCTATGCCGGATGCAAAAATAACTGGCATCCTAATACAGAAGATGGCTCCAGCTGGAAGAGAGGTTATCGTCGGCGCTATTAGGGATTCCCAATTCGGTCCGCTGATGATGTTTGGTTTAGGTGGGATATATGTTAATTTCCTAAGGGATGTTTCATATCGTTTATGTCCCATAACGAGAGCTGAAGCCGCTAGGATGATTGAGGAGACTAGGGCGTACATACTTCTTAGAGGTGTTAGGGGTGAGCCGCCTTCAGATGTAGACTCAATTATAGATGTAATGCTTAGGATCTGTCAAATTATGATGCAGTTTAAGGAGATATCGGAGATGGAGATTAACCCATTATTTGTTTACGAAAGTGGCGAGGGCTGCCTTGGGGTAGATATAAGAATAACAATAACTTCATAAATAATATAGTTGAGAGGAGGATGTGATGTTTGGTTGAAAAGGCAATATATGTTACATCAACAGACGAGTTTTCCGGCAAAAGCGCCGTAATAGTGGCACTTGCAACAATGGCTACAGAGATGGGTAGAAGGGTTGGGTATTTTAAGCCTATAGGAATGAGCTCCTCACTGATTCCCGGAAGAGAACATATGGATGAAGATGTAGAGATAATGAGATCGATCCTAAGGCTTAAGCATGAGAGTAGCATTATATGCCCAATTATACTCAAGAGGGACGAGTTTCTCAAGGACTTTATAGGAGAAGATGTAATCTCCTTCGCTATGAACATACACAAGGCTTACAAAATAGCATCTGAGGATAAGGATTTAATGCTTATTGAGGGATCACGTAATCTCTCAGTGGGTGCATTTCTAGGTTGCTCAGTTCCAAAGCTCGCTAAGGATCTTGATGCAAAAATACTTTTGGTTGAAAGAGTTGAGAATGATTCTGTCGTAGACGACATACTGCAGGCTCAGGATTGCTGTATAAAATGGGGAACTGAACTTTTTGGCGTTATATTAAACCGCATTCCTCAAGACAGAGTGGAGCATGTCAAAAGCGTGATTAAACCGTTTATTGAAAAACATGATATAAAGGTTTTAGGTTCGATTCCGGAGGATAAAGCTTTAAGCGCCCCAACCGTTAGGGAGATATGTGACTTCATTGGCGGGAGAGTTTTAGCTGGAAAAGATGGATTAGATAAAGTTATTGAGGCGGTTCTTATAGGTGCGATGACTCCTGAGAGCGCGGCTAAATATTTCCGAAAGGTGACAAACGAGTTAGTGATTACTGGTGGCGATCGAACAGATATAATATTAACGGCTCTTGAAACTGGTGTATCAGCAGTAATATTGACCGGAAACCTTTATCCAAGTGTGAAGGTCTTTCCGAAAGCAGATCAGCTTAATATTCCATTAATACTTGTACCTTACGACACGTATACAACACTTCAGCATATCCAGAAGGTAATCGGAAGAATAAAACCTGGTGATGCGAGAAGAATAAGCGCCGCCTTAAATGTTGTTAAAAAGCACGTAGACTGGAGACAGCTATTAAGCGCATAATAAAATGGTTGATTGCTTTAATAGCAGGTTGCAATAAGCAAAAAGATTTGTTTATATAGTTTATAAGCTCATTTCATAATTAGCTTAAGGTGGCGGAATGAAAAGGCAGAGATTTCCAATATTCCATATAGAGAGTGATTTAGGTTGGAAGCTCGGATTAGGCAGCCGATCGTCTGCGTTCTTGGTCACGTTGATACTGGTAAGACTCTACTTCTAGATCAGATCAGGAAGACAAGTGTTCAAGCACGTGAAATTGGGGGAATGACACAACATATTGGCGCAAGTTTCTTTCCACTAGAGACGCTTAAGGAAATTGCAGGACCATTCCTAAAGATTGTTGGCGGCGATATTCATATACCTGGTCTCTTAGTGATTGATACGCCAGGGCATGAGGTATTTGCGAATCTCAGGCGTAGAGGCGGTGGAATAGCGGATATAGCAATACTTGTAATAGATATCTTGAAGGGTTTTGAGGCGCAAACATATGAGGTTATTGAGATTCTTAAGTCAAGAAAGACTCCCTTTCTTGTTGCTGTGAATAAAATTGATCGAATACCTGGATGGAAATCATTTCCAAACGCATCCTTCCTAGAATCATATAAAAGGCAGGAGCAGGCTGTTAGACAAGAGCTGGACGAGCATTTATATAGGATTATCGGCAAGTTCTCTGAGCTATCTTTTAGAGCTGATAGATTTGATAGAATAAGAGACTTCACCAAAACAGTTGCATTAATTCCAACAAGCGCCAAAACAGGTGAGGGCATACCGGAATTAATAGCGGTTTTAGCGGGCTTAACACAACAGTACCTCCAGAAGAGACTTCAGACTACCAGAGGGCCTGCTAAGGGAACAGTCCTGGAGGTTAATGAGGAAGTTGGTTTAGGTGTTACGGTAAATGCAATAATTTATGATGGAATTTTAAGAAAAGGCGATATAATAGTTTTAGGCGGAAGAGAGAAACCAATTGTAACAACTGTTCGGGCAATACTAATGCCTAAGCCACTTGATGAGATAAGAGACCCGAGAGAGAAATTTTCTTCCGTTGATGAGGTCTCAGCTGCTGCTGGAGTCAAGATTGTTGCGCCAAATCTTGAGGATGCACTCGCTGGAGCACCAATATACGTTATTCCATCTCAAGATAAAATAAATGAATATGTTAAGGAAGTTTTAGAAGAGATAGAAAGAATTCGCGTGTCCACAGAAATCGATGGAGTAGTCTTAAAAGCTGATGCACTAGGTTCTTTAGAAGCCATAGCCGAAAGCCTATCTAGGAATGGCGTCCCAATCCGATTAGCGGATGTCGGTGATGTCTCAAAAAGAGATGTAACCGAAGCTCTGGTGGTTAAGGAAAAAGAGCCGCTCTATGGCGTTGTTTTAGCATTTAACGTTAAGATTTTACCAGATGCAGAAGAGGAGTCCAAAGCACATAGTATACCAGTCTTTAAGCATAACGTTATCTATCATTTGGTAGATGAGTACCTCAAGTGGATGAAGAGCGAGAAGGAGGCGCGGGATAAAGGCGAATTTGATAGACTAATAAAACCAGCTAAGATAAAGGTTTTACCCGGCTATGTCTTCCGAAGATCTAAGCCAGCAATAGTTGGTGTTGAAATCTTAGCTGGGCAAATTAAACCTAGAATACAGCTTATAACGAGCGATGGAAAGAATGTGGGTGAAATTCTCCAGATTCAAGATAAGGGTGTAGCGATCTCCTTTGCTGAGAGAGGACAGCAGGTCGCCATCTCAATAGATAAGCCCACTGTTGGGCGACACTTTGATGAGGGTGACATATTATACGTTTATGTTCCAGAGCAGCATGCAAGACTACTGAATACTAAATTCAGAGATCGATTAAGCGCTGATGAAATAGATGTTCTTAATGAAATAATTACTATAATGAGGAAAAGCACACCACTCTGGGCTTCTGGATAGAGACTAGTTTGAGAATTCTCTCTATCTAAGCGCTATCTTTTCTTTTCTCTGGAAGGCCAAAAATTTTTCAACATCATCCTTTGTAGGCAAATTTTCTATGTCTCCTCTCGTAGTTACCACTAATGCTCCTGCGGCGTTACCAAAATCTAGAGCCTCACCCAAACTTCTTTTTTCAAGTATGCTTGCTATGAAGCCAGCTGCGAAAGCATCTCCAGCACCAATCACATCAACTACTGGAACCTTGAAACCCGGTTTCATGATGGTTTCTTTGCCATTCGAGGCTATTGCTCCCTCCTCGCCAAGTTTAACAGCAACTATCTTCGGCCCCATTGATAGCATCTTCTCGATTATTCTGTACGGTTCCTTCTCAGTAACTAGAATCTCGGCGTCTTCGGGCTCTGTTAAAATTATATCTGCCTTCTCAATTATCGGGAGCATTGTTTCACGAGCTTTCTCCTTAGACCAAAGCTTGAGCCTAATATTCGTGTCCAAGGAAACCATAATATTATTTTCCGCAGCTATATTCAGAGACTTGAGTGCAGCTTCTCTGCAGCTTTCACTTAATGCCGGCGTAATACCAGTCAAGTGCAACAGCCTAGAATTCCTAATATAGTCCTCCTCAATATCATCCGGAGAGAGCTTACTTGCTGCGGAACCACGTCTGTAATAGAAAACCATGCTCCTCCCAGGTATTGGGTAACCTCTCTGAATAAAATATACACCAGTCGGCGCTTCATAATCTATCTTAACCCTTGAGGTATCTACACCCTCGCCCCTTAAAATGGACAAAATATACTTTCCAAACTCGTCGTTACCAATTCTGGTTATGAAGCCAGCCTTAAAACCAAGTCTAACCATACCTATAGCAAAGTTTGCCTCTGAGCCTGCAGCATGCTTCTCAAAATATACAACATGCCTTAAGGGACCAGTTGATAGGGGATTAAACTGCACCATCATTTCACCTAGTGTAACAACATCCAGCATTGGCACCACCAATAAAATTTCTTTCATGAAAACCTATAAAGTTGTATGGAAAAAATAGGGGATTTAGATCTTTTACTACATTTTCGCATATTACTTCTTATGTATCGATAAGAACCTTCTGATAGATCTATCGTAGGTTCGCTCAACCTCTGGCGGAAAATAGCACGCTGGAAGTTCGCCATGCAATCTATGATTGAGCAAGCACTCACAGCACATACCCTTAATGTCGCATGGATAAGTACACGGACAATTCTCCAGATTGATCTTTATGTTTGGGCAAGGTTTTCTCTCCATCTCAAGCACCGCCAATCTTTAACAAAAACATCAGTTATCTTTGCGTCTTAAAGAGCGTTTCGCATTTTCGTATGTATTAATAATGGAACGAATGTGATAAAATCCACTGTTTTTTCCATACCTCTTTATATAGAGGCTGATAAATATCAAATAAATGGTGATATCTTTGTCTAGAGATGATAAAAACGAGGAGATGTTGAACGTTCTGAAAGAGATAAGGGAACTCCTAACTCCTAAACCAGCGCCTCCAGCTCCACCGCCACCTAAAGGGCTAATCGCAGAGTTCAAGGATTTCATTTCAAAGTACAAGGTTATGGGCATGGCTGTAGCGTTTATTTTAGGCATTTATTTGGGTGCTCTAGTTCAATCTCTTGTAAATGATATAATAATGCCAATAATAGAATTTGTAACTCCAGGAGTCCCTTGGGAAGCAGTTACCTTAGGGCCATTCCGTGTAGGCAGCTTTTTAGGCACTCTTATAACATTCCTTATAGTGGCATTTGTAATCTTCCTGCTAGTTAAAGTGACTAAAAAATGGGGAATAGAGTAATCCACGTTAAGAGTATAGTTAACCTAGTAAAGGACAATTAGTCTCTTTATTTTTTTTAAAATAATTTCTAACTTTAGGTGCTTATTGAGAGCGCTAGGAAAATTATGATTGACCATCTTCACGCTTAAATATAATGAAAGTTTGTATTGCTAATGGTCCACTAGCTTATCTATTTGTGGCTCAAATCCTAGACCAAATTTTGTTGGAGCATAGAAGTATCCTTTCTCCGGTCTAAGTTTCTCTAGGTTAAATGCTTGCTGTATCTCTGCCCATTTCACCAGGTATTCTATTATCGGGCACACATCCTCCGGTTGAGAGAATATTACACATTGAGCTGGCTCAATCCATCCGGCATGGGGTATCACCGGTACACCCTCAACGGAGGCTAGAGCGCATATTTTTCTCATCTCAGTTATCCCCCCAGCCCAAGTAACATCCATCTGTAGAATGTCCACAGCATTACGTCTCAAAAGTTGCTTAGCACCCCACCTTGTATATTCATGCTCTCCAGCCGCGATTGGAATGCTAATCCTCTCATGGATCTTAACATATCCCTCAATATTATCTGGCATAAGCGGCTCTTCAAGCCATGCAATCTCGTATTTCTCGATAAGCTTAGCCATCTTAATCGTATATGGCACAGACCAACTCATCCAGCAGTCAAGCATCAAGTCAACATTGTAACCTATAGCATCACGTATTGTCTTGACAAGCCTAACGTTTTCTTCAATACCCCGCTCTCCGCTTCCCGGGCCATGTCGGAAGAACCATTTCATAGCCCTAAAACCTTTATCTACATACTCTTGGCATCTCTCGACAACTTTCTCGGGTTTTAGAGAGAAGCCTAGCATACTCGCATATGCTGGGACTTTTTCTCTCACAGGTCCACCTAGAAGCCTAACAACAGGCTCCTTTTTAACCTTTCCAATGAGATCCCATAGTGCGCAGTCAACCGCGCTTATAGCCATCATCTTCTCTCCCTTTCGACCGTGAACCTGAGATCGATACATGATATCCCATATTTTCTCAATTCCGAATGGGTCTTCACCTGAAATTAGAGGTTTTAAATCAGACATAATTATATCCGCAATATTGGATGATATCGGACCGTATATTCCCTCGCTCCCCTCATCCGTCAATACTCTTAAAAATAGCTGTTCAAAAGGGTTTTCCTCGCCCGTGGTCCATGGTCCCTCGTCTCTAAAACGTTCATAGAGGTCTATAGGTCTTACAAGACGCTCCTCCCAAAAGCCTTCAGGAACAGGTGGTTCTCCACGTAGCTTAAGAATCTCCAAATCAACAATTTTCATAATCAATCTTCACCATGAATACTTTTTGGCGTTATTTTACTTTCATCACCTTAATATTTAGGAGTTTTTAAGTGGTTAAGATATATAGGGTACTTTTTTAATTTTTAGGGGTGCTTAAATTTTTTTCGACATCCACAAAAGTAATGTAAGGCAGCCATTTGATGTTTAGTTTTTAGATTCGAATCATGAGAATCAGGTTAATGGCTGATTGAAATATTTAATTTAATTCTCTGAGTGCATAATGAGTAAGTTTAGATATTCTAGGAAAGTTTCTCGATAAGGGAATGTGCAATAAAGTTAGTTGCATACATTTATAATGGAGGGGGACTTTTAATCCATAGGTAGGTTTTACTTGTTTGTGAAGCGAGCATAAGGCAGCTTTACTTACTGGTAAAACACTAACCTGGTATCGGAGAGAATAAATCAAAAGGAGGTGAAAAGGTGAAGTTCTTAAAGTTTTGGGAGATCTGCCCAGATGATATGGATAAGGGGATTCCGAAATTTCTGAAGTTGCTTGAAGAAATGAAAAAGGAGCCAAAGAAGTATCCTAGATACATTGTCCCTCCGCACGGAATGGGTGAGTTATTTAAAGGCATCAGTATCATGGAGGCTGACAATGAGGAGCAACTAATCAGCTATATACTTGCAGTAACACCCGAATTCAAAATTAAGTTTGTACCCTTGATTGAAAGTTCAAAAGCGATAGAAATCCTAATGAAAACTAAAGCGTAGAAACAAAGTCGCTTTGTTATTTTTGACTATTTCCTTAACGGTATCCGGTCCTAGTCAGATAAATAGATAAGATGAATAGCAATAGATTAAAGGCGCCTATTACAATAAATAAAATTCCAATCTGCAGATAATAAGAGTTGCCCATTGCTACTAGGGCTGGGAGAACCCATAATGGCATTGATAGAATAGACGCGATCAGGTCTAATCTACCTGGCTCAAGCAAGCCTTTTAAGAGGATAAGAGCTCTCAATACAAAAAGGACCCCTGTTGCAAACATTAGGAGAATGAAGATTACATACGCTCCACTAAGAGCTGGAGGGGCCCGATAGAATCGAAGGGGATTTATTACAAGGCGCCACGCTGAATAGGCGAAAAACAAAACACCTTCTACAATATAGTAAACTGCGAGCAAAAGCCGCTTGTCATTAGACGATGGCAAATTATATATCTCCAAAAAAAGGTGAGAGGAGAAAGATATAAAGATTTTGGATTGGAATAAAACAAAGAGGATTTCTCCTAATTTCTAGAGTTTATTTTCTTTGATAGCTTCTTTAAATATGTTAAATGTTTCATCGTCGTATAGGCAAAATATTATTTTCTTTATATTTGTTCCAGACTTAGCGTATGATATCGCCACTGGAAGCATTATTTCAGCACATATTCTTTTTGGCAATCCAAATACGCCTGTTGAGATCGCTGGGAAGGCAATGCTGGAGACACTATATTGGTCGGCGAGTTTAAGACTATTTAATGTTGCATCTCTAAGTTTTCTCTCTTCATCACCCTCACCATAAACAGGGCCAACAGCATGTATCACATACTTCGCCTTTAAATTTCCACCGCTGGTTATTACAGCTCCACCAACCGGTATAGGACCCCTTGTAGAAACTATTTTATCACACTCATCTTGTATTTTCTGTCCGCCTCTTCTCCTTATTGCACCAGCAACCCCACCACCCATCTTAAGCATACTATTTGCGGCATTGACGATGCAGTCAACGTCAAGATCCGTTATATCCCCCTTAACTAGCTCAATTAATGTTTCACCAACCTTAATCTGCACGAATTATCACCCCAACTATAATAATTTCTACCACCAGGTAGATAATTATTTAAAGTTCACGATAATCCTTTTAGATGATACAAACATGTTTGTAGATCACTCAGAGGTATCTTTGAGGAGGATCCGAGATAACCTAATAATTTTTCTATTATTTGCTCTTCTCATGTTAGCTGGCTTCTACCAAATAATGCGTAAATCCCCAAGTGAGAGAGCTTTTAGCTTGATAGTGAAGATAACTTATGAGAACAGAGAGCCCCAAACTTTGTGGAACTTAACAGAGAGTGATATGATGCTGGGTTTATTTATGAATAACAGTTGGCAGACTGTTTTCCTTAGAATGGTTTCTCACCCGATTAGAGGTTTTATCCATGATTCCGATGGAAATAAGATAGTCATTTTAAACGTCACAAGAGAAAGCCTTAAGCCAAGTGAAAAAATAAGTTTAAACGCTACATACTGGTTGATTTCCAAAGAACGCCGATTACCTTCAATATCTGAGGATAAATCCGGAACATTGAACGACATCCCAAAAGATTTAAAGGAAGAATACTGCAAGCCTACAAGGCTGTGGGGAATAAACACGTCTCTACTTGAGGAAAAAGCCCAAGAAATACGTGGCGGAGAGATTAGGGTGCTGTCAATTGTTAGGGAGTTTGTTAGGTGGATAGCAAGCAATATTAAGTATAGTTCCTCCGAGGTGCCGAGATACCCCCATGAAACTTTCACTACTTTTACGGGCGACTGCGACGACCAAGCAAATCTGTTAATCGCCTTCTGCCGGACAGTAGGCATACCAGCTTATCTGCAAGTTGGGTGCGTTTATATAGAAAGATATAATCAGAGCCGCATGTATTGGAGTGGACATTTATTAATTAGACAAATTAGGGTTGGCTGGCACGGTTGGGCAATGGTCTATATCCCTCCGTGGGGCTGGTTACCGGTTGATCTAACTTACGTTGAGGGAGATTTAAGAAGAGAGCCACTTAATGCCATACTTTTCTCAGCTATAGTGAGACATTATGTATTTCAGTACATGAACATTACAAGCACGGATTATATTGCTGAATCTAGAGCCCTAAAAGAGTTTTTAGAAGCGCGTGAGTTCTATATTCATGAGGAGGATGAAATGAAGGAGATAAGAATTGAAGAAACCTTATCAATGAAAACTGTTATGCTTGCTACTGCTCCAAGCAGTAGAACCTCATTTATTTCGCATCTATCTACCAGAATATTTCACTTTATATGCGAATGGTTTATATGGTAAAGATTTCTTTTTCAAGAATTATCTGAATTATCTCTATCAAGGGCGTGTATGATAAATGGCAAAGTTTAAGATAATAGTTTCTGATCCGAAAACTGGTGGGTCTAAAGCATTTGAGATTGAGGGCGCTAGAGCTATTCCGCTTATAGGTAAAAGAATAGGCGACATTATTGATGGGTCAGTTGTTGGAATGCCAGGCGTAAAACTAATGATAACTGGCGGAAGCGATAAGGATGGTTTCCCAATGAGACCTGACGTTCATGGTGGAGTGAAGACTGAAGTCCTCTTAAGTGGCGGAGTTGGGTTTAAGCCGAAGAATAAAGGAGAGAGAAGGCGAAGAACTGTTAGAGGAAACGTGATAACAGAAGATATTGTGCAGGTAAACGTGAGGATCGTGGAGGAGGAATCAAAAGAGACAAAAATGTCGGAAATGTAGACTACTTCTGCCTAATTGCAGAGACACTAATTCACGAGCATAGAAAGAATAAGCCTGTAAAAATGCCAAATTACAACTAAAATTTTAGTTTGAAGATGCTCTTAGGCCTTAAACCACTTGAAAATTAAGTATTCTACTCTATCCTTTTCTAGGTCTGGAACAGCTATAATAAATCGCTTTCTAACCGTTGTCGCCAGTCGCCCAGCTTTAACTATTTCTGTAGCCGTTATCTCATCTCTCCGACTTTTAACTGAAACCATATATGGCGCATGTTCCAGTCCTGGACCCTGTTTATATACTGCAAAGTCGCATCCAAACTTTACACCTGGCGTCACAATAAGCCCACGTTCCCGCAGATCCTTGTATACAGCGTATTTAATGTCAAAGTTCTCGTAGACTTTTCTCGCCCTATTTTTAAGAATTTTAACGCCGACAGTATTTTTTTCAGTCCCCTCAAAGACGCTGATAACTCCTTTCTCCAGTAGATATAATCCTTCCATTAAATCAAGAATTAATGGAACATTAAAGTCAGGGCTTTTGGGCTTAGGTATTCCTAATGGTTTTCCATAAAAACCCATTTTATAAAGTTCTGAACCGTCCTTCGGCTTCCATACGACTAGAAAATTTTCTAAGAACTCCGCTTCAATCTTTCCTTTTTTATCAGTCATTATTTCAGTAATGCCTCCTAGAGGGCGAGCGCGAGTATTCTTGTAGCGTCTGATGCATCCTCAATCTTGTCAGCTGTATCCTCCAGAAGCTGTATTACATCTCTTGTCAAGAGCATTCTTGATAAATCCATATTTCGCTCAAGAAGCGATATCTCTAATCTTCTATAAAGATTGTCAACTTCT
This sequence comes from Bathyarchaeia archaeon, assembly GCA_038859955.1. GTDB lineage: Archaea > Thermoproteota > Bathyarchaeia > Bathyarchaeales > DTEX01 > DTEX01. Next base: position 94,696 of record JAWCEH010000002.1, read on the forward strand.
CTTTCAGCGTTCTCGACATCCTTAGCTTTTTCAGATATCTGCGGTGAACCATAATTTAGCGCAAACACGGTGTCCCTAAGTCTCATCATCGCGTTAAATACGGCGCCAGAGAGTTCCGCTATGCCCTTCTCGATATCGGATGGGATATCCCACTTTCGCTCAATTATAGCCAATATTCGGAATGATATCCCCTTATATAATTCAGCTAGTTCACTTGTCACGTAAATGAACCTCAAAAAATCCTCACGGTTGAGTAGTATAGCACCTATGCTAATGAGCTCCTGCGTAACCACTCTTTTTGAGTCGGCAACTTCATCACTAAGCCTTTGAACATCTTCGTAGAGGTGAGTAACAGAGTCCTTATCATGTGCGACAAAGGCATCAACTATTTGCGCAGTTTTTCGAGCTACTTCAATGACTTTTCTCAAATGGTCTTGACAGAGGTTTAAAGCCCTCCTTTTTGCTCGCGGTTCGGCTTCTATTGGAAACACCAATGGTAATCCCCGGCCCTAAATATTTAATGTAGTTCCTCAAATGAAAATAGAACGACATAGTTTAAAAATTTACCTACTAAACTCTCAGCGCTTACCTCTCGACCGGAGAGCCTAAATCCTCGAAATTAATTTTATAGCGGAAATAATTATATAGGAGCCATGGAAGCATTTTTACATCAGCCCTAACCTGCCTCCACGTATCTCTATCACGTATCGTTACAGTGTCATCTTTAATGGTTTGGTAGTCTATCGTGATGCAGAGAGGAACACCTATCTCGTCAAATCGAGCGTAACGCCTACCAATATAGCCGGACTCGTCGTATTCAACCATATAGCCCTCGTCAATTAGAAGCTCATAAACGTCTCTGGCCTTCTCAGGAAGCCCATCCCTGCTCACTAGAGGTAGAACAGCCAACTGAATTGGAGCAATATCTCTAGGTAACCTAAGAATAACTCTATCATCTTTAACCGTATAGGCATATTCCAGCGTGGCGTAAGCAAGGCGATCTGACCCGAAACTAGGCTCAATAACATGCGGAATAAACCTTCTACCTTTCTCTCTAACCTCGACGCGGATGACCTCAACATGTTCAGATGTAACCTTTAAGTCGCTTATCTCGTAGAAACCCTGTTTATTAAATGCCGTTAAAAGAGCCTCCGGGTCAACATTCTGTAGTGCATTTATAATTTCTGGCGCCTTCTCGCCAAACGCTTGATTTATGTTTTGGATTAATGGTTTTACTCTCACTTCACTACGCATAGTTTCTTCATCACCTGGTTTAAAAACCTTCATATCTACGCTGCTTTCTATCATGTGGCCTTTCAAATCGTAGTCTGTTCTATAATTGAAGCCCGCTACTTCAACCCAACCCCATCGATCAAGATAAACTTCTTGGTCAAAGCCTTGAGCTGAGTAGTGAGCTCTCTCCCAAGGATGCTTCTCTATGAAGCGCTGCTTATCTTCCGGAATACCCAAACTTGTAATAAAGCGTTTAGCTAAGGCCATAAAGTAAACTTGCCATTCAACTATAACGTAACCCTTTGTTACAATATCTTTAACAGATAATTCAACGGGTGTTTCAATACCTTTAAGTCTATTCTCAGCTAAAACTAGCCTTAATTTTTCATCCGCAATCTCATTTAAAAATGGACATTGAGGCTTCTCTGGATCAAAGAAGAATTCTAAATCTATTATTGTAAACTCCCTAAGTCTTATGGGTCCCTGTCTGGGCGATATCTCATTCCTTAAAGCATGCCCTATCTGAGCGAAACCTATTGGCAAGCGTTCCCTAACTTGTTCATGTAAGCGCTTAAACTCAACAAATATTCCCTGAGCGGCTTCTGGACGACCGAAACCGATGCTCTCGGAGTAAGGTCCAATGTTCGTTTGGAACATTGTTAAAAAATATTTTGGTTCAGCGAGCACACCACCGCAATCGGGACATCTGATGTTATGATGTTTAATTTCCTCTCTTATCTCCTGTAACCCCATTTTATCAGTCTCTTGTGAACTCAATTTAGCAAACTCTTGGAGTAAATGGTCCGCCCTAAATTTTCTCTTACATTTTTCACACTCAACCATCGGCTCCTTAAAGTGATCAACATGACCAGAGGCTTTAAAAACTCGCTCGGGGGCTATTATTGGAGTCTCAATCTCATAGAAGTTTAATTTTCTTAGAAAGATATCTCTGAACTTATCTTCTATCTTACGCTTCATAACTGAGCCGAGCGGCCCCCAGTTTATAAAGCCACTTACACCACCATAAATCTCGTAAGAGGGCCAGAAGAAGCCCCTTCTACGCGCCATCTCGCTAACCTTTTCAAACTTATCCGCAACCTTCATCGCCCACATCACCCACATGCCTCAAGAGATACTTGTTACTCCAGTTATATGGAACTTCGGAAATCTCCTAAATTATTGAATTCTTCCTTTTTATAGGTTTTTGCTCATATACGGCCCATCATAAGTGTAGCCCAAACGCACATAGTACCGCTTTGTTCCCAAAGCACTTGTGACAAGAATCTTTTTACAGCCTTGCTCAATGCTTATTTCTTCAGCTTTCTCAAGAAGAAGCTTGCCAAAACCCTTATGCTGATATTCCTCGCCAGCAGGCTTACCAACCGGGACGAGCGGTCCAAGAATGCGCAGTTCCCTAATTATTGAGGTCTCTTTCATAGATATTTCAGGTCTATGAGCCATGTTGGATGGAATTCTTAACCTCAAATACCCGATTAGAACATCATTCAAGGGATCCTCAACTGATATAAAGAACTCTTCACCGCCCGATGCTTCATAGCGCTTAACTAAAACCTTGATATTGTTTGGATCAGGCCTAACGTGATCTTTAAGCCACCTATGCCCGACCTCTCGGCATCTTATACATTTACAACGAATGCCTTCGTCCTTAAGCATTTTTAGGGCAATCTCGCGAAGATTACTATTCTTTACTCCGGCTTCAATCATATATGCCGGTACATCTCTTTGGACGCGCATGATTCTAACCCATTCTGGAATGATCTTTTTAACCTCAACTATTAGCTTAGCAGCCTCCTCAGTTGTATATGGCCTATAGAACCCTTTAACCCACCATTCGTAAACCTTCGTTCCCTTAATCACCAAACATGGGTAAATTTTGAGCATATCCGGTCTGAACATTGGGTCTGAAAAGAGTCTTCTAAACGCCTTAAGATCCAATTCGAAATCCGAGCCTGGAAGCCCTGGCATCATATGATAGACAACCTTTAACCCTGAATCTTTGAGTATCCTTGTTGCTTCAATAACGTCCTTTACAGTATGCCCCCTGTTTACCAAGGCATATAAATCGTCATAAATATTTTGCACACCTATTTCAACGCGCGTGGCACCGTAGGAAAGCATTCTATCTACATGCGACTCTTTACACCAGTCTGGGCGTGTTTCAATGGTTATTCCAACATTTTTTATACGACTAACCTCAGCGTTTTTCTTTGCTTCATCAAGCGATCTTGAGCGGATACCGGTAATCGCATCCAGGCATTCCTTAATGAAGTATTCCTGGTAATTCAATGGCATAGCAAGAAATGTTCCTCCCATAATTATTAACTCAACTTTATCAACGGTGTGTCCTATAGACTCGAGCTGCTCAATCCTATGCCTAACTTGCATATGTGGATCAAAATTATGCTGTAAACCACGCATTGTAGCTGGCTCAAGCCCGGTATAGCTTTGTGGGACGCCATAAGGCGGGCCTCCTGGGCAGTATGCGCATGGTTCCTTTTGTGGGCATGGCCACGGCTTTGCCATGACAGCAATTATTGTTATTCCAGAGATTGTACGGACAACCTTCCTCCTTAAAACCTTCAGGAGCTTAGCCTTCTCCTCAGGCTTTAAATATTTAATAATCTCAGAATTTGACGGTATAGTGCTTAAGCCGTATTTATCAGCGATCAAGGTCTTGGCTGCTTGAACATCCTTAGGTGATGGACTCGGTATACTCATCAGGTAATTAATGATCTCCCTATGTATGGATGCATCCATCCACATCAACTATTTTAAACGTTACAAAAGCGGTCTATAAACTTACTCCCTAACTCCACAGCCACATTAGCAATAAGCGTATAAGCATGTCAGAGGGATATTTCAAGGTGAAGAGTATATTGGTTAGCCGGAGAAGTGTCATTTATGTGCCTTCTGAAGGTTTATGTTACAGATGAGAAAACCGGAGATAGGAAACTTATTGCAGAGAACGTTGCATTAGTGTCCATGGAGAATGGATATGTTAGGCTGCTGGATGTTGAGGCTAAAGAGAAAGTTTTATCAAAAGCGGAATTTCTGTTAGCAGATGCCTTAAACTCTATTCTTATTTTAAGGAGTCATGGTGACTCTTGAAATCACATTGTTAAATCCTTCTAAATGGGATAAGATTTAATTGGAGTAATCAAGTATCGCTTGTTGGCGATGGCTATGAAGATTATGGTGTGTGGTAAAGGTGGAACTGGAAAGACAGTTCTAACTGTTTTGATGGCTAGGATACTCTCAGATAGATTTAGGGTTTTCATAGTTGACTCTGATGAATCTAATGTCCTTTTGCCGACTTTTCTGGGAGTTAATCCACCTAAGCCGCTCGTTGAGTATATTGGTGGAAGGATGGAGGAGGAAGTTTTAGAGAAGATGGAGTTGGACATTGTTAGGGCCTTATCTAAGGCCAGAGAGGGCATTAGACTTAATCTATTACCTAGCGAGTACATAGCAACCTCAGCGGAGGGGGTTAGTCTCGTAGTTATTGGCAAGGTCAGGGAATATGGAGAAGGTTGTGCATGCCCATTTAACATTTTAACAAGGGTCTTGCTTGGCAATCTGCGTCTTGAGAAGAATGAGATTATTCTTGTGGATACCGACGCTGGGGTTGAGCATGTAGGCAGAAGACTTGAGGAGACATCAGATGGATTGATCGTAGTTATTGATCCCACTTTAGAGTCGCTAGAACTGGCCCTAATGATGAAGAAAATAGCCAAAGATTTAGGCAAAAAATTCTGGGTTATAGCAAACAAGGTTACTGAGGAAGTAAAGGATCTGTTAATGGAGGAATCTGCGAAAATGAATTTAGAGATTAGTGGATTGGTAAGATTTGACAGAGATCTTTATATTTCATGCTTAAGAAAGGAACCCTTAAAATCAGAAATAGCAGCATCGGACTTAAGAGAAATATTGAAAAAATCAATTTTAACAGAAGAAACTTAATGGCTTTTTTGGAAAAACTCAGAATCTATGCTCTCTTCTCATCTCCATTTCTTTTATAATAAAATTGATCATCTATTTTTTGTAGAGAATTTGAAAGAGAGCATGGTCGTGTTATGGCTCTCTCCTCGGTTAACGCCTCTTTTATGGCTTCTTTTACAGCCTCTCTAATTATGTATCCGGCTTTATGAAGTATCGCATCACCTAGTTCTGGATCAATCTCCATGCTTGCGGTACAGGGGTATGAGTGGTGAGCTATTGCCACCGCCTCCTCTATTTCCGATAGCCTTCTACCTTTTATGTACTGCGCAATAAACCATGTTGAACCACATGGCGCACTCCTTATAACATTTACGTTCGCTATTCTGTCGCCCCTAACTTCAACCTCAACAAGGGGCTTACCCATACGATAGCGCTTTGCGAAACCCTCTATAATTCGCTGGCTAGAGTTTTCAAGCGAACAGAATGGTTTCGGAAAAAGATATTCTATGCCTATCTCATCAAACTTCTCTTTTAACTGTTCTCTTAAGCCCGGTGGGCACCAGCTTTTGTTCTCAATCGGAATTATAACGGCTTTAGCTTCAGACTCTAACGCAAACGATGGCATAGCTAATAGTATATCTGGGTGTAATGCGACAGCAATTATAACATCGCATTTAGACACGTTATTAGGCAGGTATTTCCTCGGTTCCTCAATAAACGCCGGCAGACTTCCAGGTATTCTATAAACATAATGTATATCCTCAGCAAACGATCCATAAATTGTTCTACAATACGTGCATGTTAAACCACATGACCTGCAGAAGTCAGGTGTGTTACAAAGGTTTCCTATAACGCGCTCAGCAAAACAGTCTTGATATATAAAGCATAGATTCAATTTAAATCAGCCTTTTGTTAGCGAACTCTCCTTAATCTTTTTCCCTAATTCCTTGATAGCCAATACTGCCGGTGACGATGGTGAGTAATCTAATGGTGCTATACGGAGTCTTCCAGCCCTAGTAATATTTGGGTCAAAAGGAATAAATTGGATTAAATCAAAGCCAACATCGCCAAGCGCTTTTCTAATGTAGTCTTTTTCCTCACTTTCCGAGATCTTATTTCCGACAAAAAATACCTTTTTTATGCCTATTTCGCTAGATAAATGCCTTATTCTTATAGCGGTCTCTATTGATGGAGCGCTCGGCTCGACAACGCATAAAAGCATATCAAAGCCTCTAGCCGTCGCCCTACCAAGATGCTCCAGACCAGCCTCCATATCCATTATCACAATATCTCCCTCTCTTAGAATTATATGCCTAATTAAGGCGCTTAGCAGCGAGTTTGCTGGGCATGTGCATCCAGAGCCGCCGGATCTTATGGTGCCCATAACAAGTAGCTTAACACCGTCTGGGCCAGTTATACCATACTTGTCAGTTATATCCTCTACCGTAGGTGTTAGGCTGAAGAATATTCCGAAGGCTGAGCCGGGTTTAGCTCCAGTTCTCTCTTCTATCAATGAGGAGTTCTCAGCTAGCGGCACAATTCTTGAGGAAACCTCTGGCGGAATGCCGAGGATATAGGCTAGGTTCATAGCTGGGTCAGCGTCAACGGCTAGTACGTTGTAACCTTCACGTGCATAGAAACGCGCTAGTGTTCCGGCAATTAGGGTCTTTCCCACGCCACCTTTTCCGGCAACAGCGATTCTCAAATACGCTCACCATCATCAGGTATGTCTCATAGTCTTACCGCTGAAATACGCGATTCACCAGAGTGATTCGCCTCTTTGAACTTATTGATTGAAGAAGCTTAGCAGCCTCTTTAGGTTTGCTAAAGGACTCAATCTTTCCATCTTGCCGTTTTCTAGCTACTTTAATGCAATCATCAACTATGCAGCTAAGAACGCATGCTGCACAATATACGCATAGATCTTCAACTATATTTACTTGGCCGTAGCCCCAGTATAAGGCTTTTGTTGGACAAGCTTTAATACAGAGTTTGCATTCTATACCTTGGCATATTCTATCGTTAATTTTCACACTTCCCTCACTAAAATATTCTTTTATACCAAGAGATTTCAGGAGATCAGATCTGCGCTCCCTTTTTCTCTTAGTATTCTCATAAAGCAGTTGAAATATGTCAATACCTTTTGATTCATTCATTACCTGACACGCCAGCAGTGGATTGAAAGTAATCTTTTGAATTTAAAACCTCCATTAATATCCAGCCCTACCCATTATTTCCTTAACCGAACGGTATGCAGGCGAATCTTCCGGAATATCAAGGAGAGATCTTCCGGAGAGTATGAACCTCTCGACATTCTCATCGTATTGTATTTTTCCTAGAAATTTAAGGCCCAGTCTCCTCTCAACATCGCTTCCCAATTTTTCGGGGAACCTATAGCCGCCAATAACATAAAAGTTATCGAATTTTATATTAACTTCCTTAGATATTCTGTATGCTCTGGCGACGTGTTCAAACGATTTCTTTGATGGATCTATTAAATCAAATATATCATTTACATTGGATGTTATCCGTCTATTCAAATGCTCTAATCCAGCTGGGGTGTCGATGATGACATTTTTATAAGCCTTTGTTATTTTCTTCATGGCGCCTTTCAAGGCCTCATTTGGTAGACAGTAGCACCCCTCAATCCATTTTGGACCTATTGCTATTAGATCAAAACTTTCGCCCTCATATAGACCTCTTTCCCAAATCTTGCTTTCTATTCTCTCAGATGGCGGTACGCCAACCATTGTTCCGCCACTCTCGAGAAAAGTCTCAGCTATAAGCTCAGATATAGTCTTCCTGCCCTCGCCTTCAAAATCTACACCCAAAGCATCAGCTAAACTTTGATCCGGATCCGCGTCAATTAAGAGAATAGGGGTTTTACTAGTCTTGATAAAATATTTTGCCATAAGCGCGACAAAGCTAGTTTTACCAGTTCCGCCTCTACCCATCGAGACTATTAACTTCAATTCCAATCTCTTCTAAGAAAAGAGGGAGTGGAAATTAAATATTACGTTTCTTTTGGCGGCCACTTATCCTTAAGGAACGCGGGTATGCCTGAGGAATCTCTGGGACCAACTAAGACACGCCAACCGCTCAACTCTTCTATTTCGCCACTTAGTCTTGCGGCTAATCCAGGTATAATTAGATATCTATGCTTAACTTTCTCCTCTATACCCGATTTCTTAATCGCATCTGCAACAGTTTGCGCTGTCAATATTCTTCCAGCAACAGAACTCTCAACGCTTATTCCGCCAGTATCAACAACTATTAAGTAGCAGTCTATGTTTGCGGATTTAATATCCGACTCAACTGTGAAGTATGTTAACGCATAGTTTGTTGTAAACATTACTGGTGAACCCTCGTTTGGATTGCCGAATATTTTTAGGCCGGGCTCGACTGAAACTGGTTTCCTTGGATCAGTATATAAATTGAACCTTAGGACAACATTTGGTAAAAGAACCCAACCCTCAAGGCTATGCATTATGAGTAGATCCGCGTATCTAGCCATGAGTAAAGCGGCTAAGCAAGCTTCCTTCCATTGAAGAACCTCCTTTGGGGCATCTCTTCTAAGCCATACTGTCATAGGTACACCAACCAATGGATATCCGAGAAGCCTATCATCGCCTTTACATGCACTCCTTCGTATCATAGTAAAATTAGTAATAGTCTCCGAAAGCCCGTTTTCAGGAAATGTTCCTGGATCAAGAAGTAAGTCCTCAACGCCGTATTCTAAGAGCGTCTTCACTAGAGATTTCAGAAGTTCAATATTATTTTGGGCGAAGACTGTCAGTGGGCAGTTGTACATGAGTGCTAGCTCAGCCATCTGCTTCCAATTGCGTTCCGTTGCAGCATATATTAACGGCCTGCGCTCATAAACCAGTTCTAAGGCTGCCTTCATAACTTCGGGATTAAATGTACATAATATTAGTGGCAATTTGGTTGTTTTTGCAACGATTTCTACAGCTGACTTAAATTTATCTGGATTATTTGATGTCGATCTAATCGCTATCATGTCGAGCTTCAGTGTTCGCCCAATATAGTTATATGTAAAGCTTTCAACGCCCCTAACGCGCTCCAGAATCTCGTTTTCCGGCATTTCATCGGTTACATCGATCGCTATTGGTGTCGGATTATAATACGTGAATTCATGTCTATACATTACGAGTTTACCGCCAACCTTAACAGCGTTTTCTCCTACGCCGATAACAATTTCTTTAACGGCCGGTGCTAAAATCTCTCTTAACCTAGTATATTCGCTTTTATACTTATCCTCTTCAATAAGAGGGGCGCACTGTTCTATTGGAACCTCCCTGTTGACAACTTTAGTTGCGAAAGCCATACAGTTCTTTTCGCCACATTTACCGCAGTTTGTTCTTGGGAGAAGCATGTAAATGTCCAGCGGGCTTAGCTCCCTAATACTCTTTTTGATTTCTTTCTCACCCAATAACCTAAACCTCCATACATTAAAGTAGGACCTACTAGAGGCTATATTCTAATAGTGACCCAATCAGCTATATCCTCTGGCTTAAATTTTCCTCGACTTAGCATATTGTTGACTACTTCTTTAACAGTGTGAATTGCGGCTGGATGCATCATCATAAACATATCTACACCAGCTAGAAGTAATGTTAACGCGGTTATCGTCTCCCATAATGGACCCCTCATCTCCCTTGGCTCCCATTCAGGGCCAAGCTTCATCCAAGCCTCTCTGGCCGCCCACGCGTTTGTTGACCCTGAGGATGTTGGATGCTGCAGCTCTATATCGCCTCCTAATGCCGCAAGCCTAGCCCTCTCGTGAATTGTGTACGAGTATTCTATGCCGTAGCCTAAAGCCGCCGTTGTCAAGTCCATTACAATACTATCTCTTGGCAGATACTCGTAAAGTCTCCTGTTTAACTCCTTAGCTCTATTTAGCTCCATAGCTGTAAACGCCAACACGACATGATTATGCTCCCTAGCGGCGCTAGCAACCTCGCCTAAAACGCCGGCATCAGCCATATCAAGTGTAACCGAACTTAGCATAACTCTCTCTCCATGCGCAACTTCAGCAACCCTCTTAAATACCTCAGCGTCTTTCTTCGGGTCACCACACCCGCCAACGATTACTGGAACGTCAACCGCCTGAAGAACATTCTCAATTGTTTTCGCAGCATCTGACGGTGGGGTATTCTTAATGAGCGGATCAGTACTAATAAGATGAACTGTAACCATATCTGCACCAAACTTTTCAACGGCAAGTTTAGCCCAAGCAGCGGGGTCGCCTATAACATCCTGAACATGCACTTTTAAAGCTCTTGGCAGACTTACCTCCATATCAAATACGTCAGCTGAGATTGCCGGGGGGTTAGGTGGAACCTCCTCAAAGAGGTAGAATGATGGAGCGGACTCTCCTCCAACTTTCACAACCTTCCCTCTCGAACCACCCTCAGACCTATTTGCGCCAAGTTTAACTTCAATTATTTTCCCGGGATATGCTTGGACTGGAGGTTTAAACTCGGCTTTCAATATTTCAACTGGTTTTTCTGGTAGCGCCCTTGGTGGAGCAACCGCCGGGAGAGATGGCTGAATTGGTATTGCTGAGGGGACAAGCGTTGGAATAAATATCTCAAGTTCTTCCGCATGTATTTCGACATCCTCAAGCTCTACCTCGCCGAGTTTACTCAGTAGTTCTAAAAGTTTTGGACCGATTTTTATAAGCGCGCCTATTTCCTCTTTTTTCTCTTTCTTATTTTCAGAGCCCATACCCATTTCACTCTCCTTTAGATTTAATTATCCTAACCTTTTTAGCATGTATCTTAACATTCTTGAGGATTAATCTGAAGCCTCCAGCGGCTCCCACGCTGACTGGAACTGTTAACTCAGCTGCTGGTGTGGGCTTAGATTCCTCCACTGGCCTCTCAGCCACAGCTGCAACTGCAACCTCCTCTTTAGGTTTAGCCTCCCACTTCTTTACTATCGGATGGCTCTTAGCAACCAGAAACTGCCTTAACTCATCAATTGTTTTAACCTCCTTCTCAGTCGGTATTTTGTCCACCAGATCCTTTGGAATAAACTCTTTAACCCTCTCCTTCACAACCTCAGGAACCCAAACTATACGCTCCCAGCCCCCATCAGCCTGTAAAAATTTTTGTGAGCGCATATATTCAATGGATATACCGTGGAATCCGTCAACTTGCCTCCCTCCAGCCGTTGAGTCAGCTATTGTTGAGAAGGATAAACCGATGGGAGTATTCTCGGTGAACCCCCTATGAACTACGCCGAATCCATCAACCTCGGGTATATAGAATGCAACCGCCTCGAAGCATCCACAGGATGTGTGCGGATAGCCAAAAGCTGTATAGAGCCAAACCCGACGTATTTCTCCACCAGACTTAAGTTTAACAACCTCGTTAACTCCGGTATACTCGCCTTTTACTGGATCTATACACTCGCCCTTCTCAATTCTAAAGACCGGCCCTTTCGGGTCTACTCTAGCCGCGGCTCTACCATCGAACCAGCTTATTGCACCACAGTTTGAATACCTCTGTGGTGTAATAACGCACACGTGTGTCGGCGCAAAGGATTGGCATAATGTGCAACCGTAGAAGGCATCGGCCTCCTCATCTTTCAGGCCTCTAGCCCTGGCATCACGCTTCTCGTAAGTTTCCATTGCCTCTTTAAATTTCTCTTTAACTATCTCTGGTTCTGTCATGAATGTTATTTGGATCTTCTCGATTATAGGGAGATCGCTCTTAAATAATCTCTGAAGAACTTTACCAATATAGATGAAAGAGTTTAGGCCCTTATCAAATGATTTCTTGCTTATTCGTATCCAAATGTCGTATCTTTGGTTTAAGTGCATAACGCCTTCGATGTAGTTGACGTATTCATGTATTCGCCGCTCTATTACGCCTTCTAGTTCCTCCTCTAGCTCTTTGCCTGCAACCTCGATATATATGCCAAATGGATAAGATTTCTTCTCCAGATCCTTTATATCCGGACCGATTATCGATATTTTTCCATCTTCAACCTCGTCCATTTCTCGAACTTTGACTAGTTCGAATTTGTGCTCCACCCTTGGTCCGCCGAGCTCCGCATATGCATCCTGCCATCTTATTCTTTCGCCTTCATATATTATGCCTACATCGACTGGTATATCCGCAAACATTGACAATTCTACTTCACCTCCAAACTTTTAATTATAACCTCAAGATTCTTCTCCCATTCACTTTGGGATATATTCGGAAATGACCATGAGGCGTGAGGTTGATAATACATATCTAATGAGACGGTTTTAAGCGTTGGTGAGAAATGCTTTAAGCCTGAGAGGATAAGCCAGCTTGTGTAATACTTGAATCCTATAAATAGCACTAGATCATACGGGCCTTTTCCTTCAAGCCCCATCCAGCTAGAATCCGCGAGCCTATTTGCTATATCAACCAAGGGCATGCCAACAACCCTAGTATACCCTCTCTTAATAAACTCGCTTTGAATATTTGGTGTGGAAACTATTGACATATCGCCAAGCTCAGCGATACGAATAACGTAATCAATGAGAGCGCCACTATTCAGCCTTATCTCAGCGGTTTTATATCCAGAAATTAGCATTGGATTCTTTGAACGCTTAATTAACGCCGAAACAATTTGCGGATTATTTATAACCAAAGCTTTTTTAGGCCCAGGTATCTCAGCCGTCTGCCATGGTTCAGTTTGCCTAGCAGTGCTCATCACTCACCCACCCTCCTCCTTACGAGTCTAGGCAGAAGAGTTGGATCAGGTATAATATTCTCCTTCCATCCTTTCTCTTCAAGAACTTTTATTATTTCATCACGCATAGTCAACGGGACATCTGCTAATGTGCGCACATACAGATGCACATCATCGGGAATAACCCCAAAGAAGCGTTTGCTAAGGTCTATATAATGCGAAAGTTTGATCGCCCTACCCTTAGTTGTATCGTTCGGTCTCATGCATAGTTTGGCGATCATAACCATGGCCTCTTCTTTTGTTTCCGCAGCATAGAATAGGTGCTCAGGGGCGGGACCAACGTAGACTTTCTCGCCCGTTCTAGCATCGTAAACATACCAGTCTTCAGGTTTATCCTTTCGGCCCAATAGCATGCGCCTATATTTTAATCCATGCGGACCTACAATTACTGGAACCCCAAGCCTCCAGAACCCGCTAGCTATTGCAGCCGCCTTCTGAGACATGGCCCCCCAGGCAACACCTACGGCGCCAACCCTGTTAAGTATGTAGTCAGCTATCTCCTCATAGTTCCCACGCAATCTTCGCTTAGCGAATATGCTTGCCACCTTTATGGCTGCGCCGGCAATATGCGCGTTCGCAACGCATGAACCAACATTAACTATGCCTCCAGCGTCAAACGTGCCTGGGAAAGCCTCATAGGGACTTTTGCCCTCTTCATCCTTATACATAGCCACAGACATCGCTGCGCATCCAGATGTTACAACTATATAACGTCTTTTAGCGAACTCGATGGCCATTTCAGCCACTTCTATTCCACCTTTAGGATAATTGGCGCATCCAACAAACGCGATGATTCCAGGTATCTCGCCTAGAACTATTGGACCACCCACATTCCTAATCTCAACGTCTTGTATTGCCCCTCTACCAACGCGGATCTTGTACTTCTCTTCCTTAAGTTTTTTCTCAGCCGCCTTAACTATGAAGCTGTGAAGCGGAAGGTTTATTGGGCACGCGCTTTCACATCTCGCGCAGCCGATGCACTCATCGTATAAGCTAGCAAGCGTCTCTAAACTTCCATTTAATGCTTGCGCCAGCGCCTCCCGTATCGGTAGATCATTTGGGCAAGCTCTTCGACATTCATCACATCTTCTGCAGTTTTTGGCACCATTGATCACGTCGCTGACATCAGGTAAAGCCTTAAATTTCATTCTTCTAGGAGCAACCAAGAGAGCTGTTTTTACAGCAACCTCAGCAGCCTTAGCTGGATCCAAAATTAGCGCTCCAGACTGTCTTCCGGAAACAAGATCCTCTACTATTTTATTCACTTCATCCCTTGTCCTATTGAAAAGCCCAAGACAGTTTACGTCGCTTGTCGCTATAACTGGAGCCTTAATCTTTTGCGCTTCTATCAATGTATCAGCTCTAATGCACTGCTCATCTACAACAATAACGTCTGCTACGCCGCTCCTAATGAATCTAAGCTGCCATGAAATTGGCCCGACTATTTTTGCCTTAGGATTATACCGTGTAACGTCATGCGCAGTACAGCATAAACCTGTAACTTCAACACCACCATATAATCCGTTCTCCATAAGGTAGTTTACTATTTCAGCTGCCGGCGGAACATTGTGACCGATAACAAGTATAACTGGCTTGGTGGAATCCACCACGCCGAGACCTATCTCCGCAAGGGGGGCCTCGGGATCAGCCTTCGGAAAACCAAGAGCTGATATTTGCGCTATGTCAGCTACTTCCATGCTGACTTGATCTATCATGCCCGCGTGGAAAACCTTCGATTCAAAATCTAGGTTGCTTCCCTCTTGTCCCGTGTGTGTTGAAGATAGTAGTCTTACGATCTCGCGTTCAAGATAATTTAAGACATCCTCAAGGTCGCCTAGGGTTTTAGGCTTAATTCCGCAAACCAATCGGGTTACTGGTGCTTCAACCTCAACATTTAAGCCCCCGACATCTATTGAGTGGTCTCGCCCAAACTTCTCTATTAAATGTTCAACTAGATGTCTGGCATGTGACATATGGGTTGCGGCTCCTATGCAGCATGCCAAAAGAACTATTCGCGACTGTTGACCAGCCATATTTAATCCGCATGCGCCACGCTTATCGCCAGTGAGATCACATTTTCCAAATGTGCAAAGGCAACAGACATCACAGAATGGCATATAAAATGGTTTGTATCGTTCTAGTAGCCTAAAATCCCACTCTCTTAAATCAGTTATCGACGGAAAGGTCGTTGGACCAGCTTTTTCAACCCACTCCTCCTCAATTATCTTGCCGATAGAAATCTCAAGATCCTTCAAAAGACCTATGTCGCTTTTTAGCTCCCCAATCTTAACGCGCACATTCTTCTCAGAAGCCAAATTTGATCCTATCCTTAAGAGTTGTTTGGATTATTTAAAGAGGAGCAAAGATGTATTTCTTTTTATCGCTTCTACCTGTAATTAAAGCAAGTAGAGGCAGCGTTTTTGAAGTAATTGTTAATCTTATAAGATTAAAAATAATTACTTCGGTTCTCCGCGCCTAAAATACAGTTTCAGGCGTACAAGTTATCTCTTAGGATACATATTTATCAAGGAATTCTCTATGCATGCGAAAGACTTTTCGCAAAGTCCTGCTTAGATTATCCTGAATTTTCTGCAATTCATTATATATTTTAACATTGTCTGGTTGAGGTGAAACTAAAGTATTCTCGTCTATCTCAACGTATTGATCAGTTATCTCCTGAATTGAAACATTTTCACCCATATAATTACGGTACGTCCATATCGCCTGTAATGCCGCTCCATAAGCGGCTCCTTCATCAATCTTTAAACAGACAACCTCAGTATTGAATATGTCAGCTGCAATCTTACGCCAAGCTCTATTCTTAGATCCACCCCCCGTAAGCCTAATCTGTTTTGGATTGATTCCAAGCTCCCTCATTCTATTCAATCCATAATTCATGCCTAATGTTGCACCCTCCATCGCTGCTCTAGCCAAATGAGTCGTGCCAAATGTTCGACTATTTAAGCCAAAGAAGACTCCTGTTCCATCCGGAACATTAGGCGTCCTCTCACCCTCAAAGTATGGAAGAAGTATCAATCCCTCTGAGCCTACTGGTGCAGCTTCAACAGCATCCGTTAATTCATTGTGCGTCATGTTAAATAGGTTTCTTACGAATTCCGTTGCAACCGTTACATTCATTGTGCAAAGTAGTGGTAGCCAAGCATTAGTTGAATCACAAAAAGCTGCTATTTCACCCTTCGGGTCGATTACGGGAACATCTGAATATGCGTAAATTGTACCTGAAGTCCCGAAGCTTGCGGTTACGATCCCCCTTCTTGTGTTTCCGGTTCCAATGGCGCCCATCATGTTGTCTCCTCCACCAGCACTTACAAGAACTTCATCCCTAAAGTTGAATATCTCAGCAATCTCCTTCCTGACGAGACCAGCCGGTTTATCAGAGCTCTGTAGTGGCGGGAGCTTCTCCTGTAGATTTGGGTCTATTGCCTCTAAAACCTCTCTACACCATGTCCTTGTTCTAATGTTCATTAGAGCTGTTCCAGAAGCATCGCCGTACTCCATAACCTTTCTGCCAGTTAGATAGAAGTTTAAATAATCATGTGGAAGGAGAATAGTATTTAGACGCTTATAATTCCAAGGTTCATGTCTTTTAAGCCAGAGAATTTTCGGGGCTGTAAAACCTGGGGGAATCGATAGCCCCAAAAGATCAATAACTCTCTTTAATCCTCCGAGTTTTCTTATTAGGTACTCGCTTTCCTTAAAAGTGCTTGTATCATTCCAGAGCTTAGCAGGTCTAATAACCTGCCCATGCTCGTCCAACGGAACCAATCCATGCTGTTGTCCTGAAACACCTATAGCTTTAACATTTTTGGGATCAATCCCGACGCTTTCCATGGCTTTCTTAACAGTATAAATTAAGGCGTTAATCCATACAGCTGGATCCTGCTCCTTATGGCCAGGAGGTAACCCTTCTATGAGACCATATTCTTTCGTTGCTTTCCCCAGGACCTTACCAGTCTCGCCATCAACAATAATTGTTTTAGTGCTCTGAGTGCCATTATCAATCCCAATGAAATATTCTTTTCCCATGTGAGCCAAATCCTCCCTAAAGTTTTACTATCCTAATAAATTATTAAGTATATCTCTAAATCTATCTAAATAATCTACAGTTAAGTTAAGCATGGGGATTAGCGTGGAAACGCCAATTTCGCTATCGATTTTAGAATATGAACCGGAGCTCTCTGAGAAAATGGATAGACTAGAGAGCTCTGAAGCATTCATGAAAATAGTAAAACTTATACAGACTGGGAAAATACGCGATGTTCACGTGGATGTTATGAGACCGCCAATGATACCGGGTAAGAACAAATTCTCCACATCTCTCATAAAAAAGTTATATGAGAAACTTAGCGATAAAGTGGCTTTAACCATACATTTAATGGTTAGCTATCCCTTCGAGATAATCGAGGAAATTAATAGATTTATAGAGCCAATAGATAGAGCCAAAATAACGCTTATACTCCAGGTTGAATCCTTTGTTTCCGAAGATGAAGCTCTGGAGGCCATTGAACTCCTGAAGGGCTATGGTTATAAAGTGGGAGTCTGCCTAAATCTCCCTACGTCAGAAGATAGGTTAACAGATAATATAGCTAATAGCGCTGACATAATTCTGTTGATGACGGTTCCAATGGGTTTAGGTGGGCAAAAATATAGAGAGGAGGCCACTCAGAGGATTAAGAAGTTTTCAGCTAGGTTTCCAAACAAAATTATAGAAGTTGACGGGGGTATCGATCCTAAGACAATAGTTAAAGTTTGGAGGGCAGGTGCCAGAGTTTTCGTAATTGGCTCATACATTACTCTTAGCGAAAAACCCGAGGAAGCTCTACTAAATCTCGAAAAATCGTTAAAAATGTGTTCCGAAGCCTATTCATAACTTCTTTCAGCGCTTTCTTCCATTGTTAACTGTGGAATTCTATATGTGGACTTAGCCCTATAGTTCTGTTCAGTGCTCACGGTGATCGTTACTTCCTCACCGCTATAAGCAGACCAATTCCATTTACACGAGAACGTTGCTGTTGAATTTATATTAATAACATAGGGGAGGTTTGGAGTTATATTAGTTGGCGCTAAGATTGTGCCATTCTTAAGTGTAATCGTTATGGTAGTAATGTTTAATGTTATAGGCGAGTTTTCTGAATTCGCCACCGTGATGTTCAAGTAGGTAGGATCATCCGGGTTAAATCCGATCTCCCGTATACTAAAGAGGTTTGGTACATTCTGTATCCATTCAGATATGTAACCTTGCGATGTATTTACGATCACCTTGATGATTTCTCCTTGATGATCAGTCCAGTTCCATTCGCATAAGAGACCAGTTGAATTTGAGGGTTCGAGCCTAATCGGCAGGGAGGGATAAGTTTTCACGCTACTGCTTATGCCACCAGCGATAACTTTTATGCTCTCTAAGTCAACGCCGATTGTTGATCTTTGAGAGTTTCTTATGGTTAGGTTAAAGCGATCTCCGTGTTCCGGATCTAACGTTAAACTTGTGATCTCAACTTCTACTAGAGGAAGCTTCGCCGTTAAAGTACCTCCAGACCCGTCTTCAACTAAAACTATTATGTTGATTGATTGCCCAGTGTAATTCACCCATTTCCAAAGACACTTAAATGTTTCGGAGCTCCCAACATGTAGCCTGTAACCTCCGACCGGTATGGTTGGAGTGATCGATGTTACACGATGGATGATGTTGTCGCCAGTTAAAACCTTAATGCCTAGGATATCTGTTTCCCTGGGTGAGAATGATGGATTAAGAATGGTGATGTTAAAGAATGTTGGGTCTTGAGCTGAAACTGTAAAGTTATAGAGTGATATTACCGGTTTCTCTGGGATTTTTAGCTCTAACGAAACATAGTAACCAACAACCCATAAATATGATAGAAAAGCACCAAATACAAAGGCGGCTACTAAAAATGCAGCGAACAGCATTTTATTTACATTTAAGATCATTAGCATCCCTACCATTGGACTGAATTTAAGGTTAAACATGTTGGGTACGATAGCAAAGATTTCAGCATTTAACCTAATTAAATTTAGCGTTTAAGAGGGTATGAAATTTTTGCAACACTAGGTGTTATAATTTGCAATAAAGCCTATTTAAATGATTTCAGGAAGTTTTCTAGCCTCTCCAGCCTCATATTTGTGGCATTTAACGCCCTCTGTAGTTCGCCTATCTGATTCTTGAGAGCATTTATCTCATTCTGTAAACCCTCGATTTGACCCTCAATTTTCTTTAAGTCTTCAATTGATGCAACATCATACCCTTCAACAACACCCCTAATTATAACTTTATGGGAACGGAATGGTTCTTTCCTCTCTTCCGCAGCAGACATCTAAAACATCACACTCCTAATAGAAATAGTGTAAAGGCTGTAGTAAATAAATAATTTTTGGCTAAGAACAAAACCTTTATTAATATAGAATATAATTTTTCGGGCATCCAATGGCGGGTGAGTGGCGGCCCACCTCCACCCGTTCCGCCATATAAACCCCGGTGTAGGAGGTGGAATATTGAAATTTGAAAGTAGAGAGATATCATTAATAGTATTCCTCGCTACGATATACGCTGTTGGCGTTGTATTCTTAGCGCCAATAAGCTTTGACCCAAGGTTTCAAGTTAGAATCGCTGATGCATTACTACCATTATCTATAATTTTTGGAATCCCGGCATCAATAGGCTTTAGTTTAGGCTGCTTAATAGCAAACTTCTTCGGAGGCTTAGGGGTAATCGATGTTATTGGTGGTGGAGCAGCAAACTTTCTGGCATGTACACTGGCATGGCTTATAGGGAGAAGTGGAATAAAGCGGAGATTTTTAGGTTGCATAATTGAAAACCTCACTATAACGGTTATAGTAGGGTGCTATCTTTCACTCATCTATGGAATACCAATGGAGACAAGTCTATTGGGAGTTTTTATTGGTTCTTTAATATCAATTAACATTCTAGGCTTCTTACTTTTAGAAACACTTTATAGAAGGGGTATAGCAGAAAAATTTGTTAGGAAATAAGGTGAATGTCTAGTATTGCCCCAAAGAACCATCTCTTCTAGCGGCGTTGTAACCTATTTTGAAGGTGTATAAGGCTATAGGTGTTGCAACTATTACGAAGATTATCAGGCTCAGGACGTTAGATAGTATTGCTGGTGATGCCAAGTCTTCACCGGACTGGAGACAAAGTCTTATGCCGTCAAGGGAATATGTGAGCGGAAAAGCTCTACCAACCCACTCAAGATACCAAGGTAGAAGCTTAAGCGGATAGAAAACGCCGGAAACAAGCTGGCTCATCCATGAAAACGCCCAAGTTACTGGACTACCCTGTTTAACCTTCATTATTACCCCGGCGCTCAGGATTCCAATATCCATGTGACTTGCAATCAAAAGCAAGGTTAAAATTATAGCCGTCAGAATCGATGACGGGGTCACGTAGAATTCTGCTCCTAGAACGATGCCTATAAGGAGCGACATTAAGAGTAGGGCGGATGAAACTATGAATGAGAAACAAACCTCGCCGAGAAGGAATATTTTAAAGTCAGTTGCAGTTGAAAGAATTGTCTCCATAGTCCCATTCCACTGCTCCTCGCGTATACTTTCATTTATACTTTGAACTGCAAAGTGAACATATTGCTGGAATGCTATTCCTATTAAAGCGAATGTGAAGTATCCGCCAACCGCATAACCAGCTTCTTGAACTTGATGTGATGTTGTAATTAGCGAGAAGAGGTAGTATGTGATTACAAAGAGGATTATTCCCGAAATATCTAGTAGGAGCCAAAATTTATATGTCCACCAAACCTTAAAGTCCCTAATAATAAAGGAGACGACAATTCGATATATGGGCGTCTTTTTTCTGGGAACATCCTCAGAGATCACCTCAACAAGCCTATTTTCATCCAAATCTAAGTACCTCCATCACTAGTAAGCTGCAACTGTCCCCTCATACCTTATGCGATTAACACCCCACTTAAAAACCCTTAAACCTATTGGCATGAATACAATGGTATAAATAATTAGCACAGCGACATCTGTTAAGACTTTAGGTGATAATAGTGTTGCTCCATTCAATAAAATCATCCGCGCAGCATCCAGGGCGTAGGTATAGGGCATTAACCAAGCAAGTGTATAAAGGACCGGAAAACTCTCAAGATACTTTAGCGGAAATAGAACTCCGCCAAGGAACTCTGTTACGCTGGCGAATAGAAAAGTAAGCGGGTCACCCTTTTTATACACGAGGATCAACCCGGCAGCCATTATTCCTACTCCAGCATAGCTTAAAACCATTAGCAGGATTATGGCAATGAAAGATAATGCGGTTTGAAGGTTGATTATCAGCGGAACCTTTAAAACTCCTACACCAACTACTAACACTCCAAGCATGAAGTATCCACTAACAAAAAAGCCTCTGATCGACTGTCCAATAATATAGGATCTCATGTTTATCAGTGATGTTATTACGGGCTCCAGTGTTCCCTCGCGTATTTCATGCTGTAGCGAGTGGCTTAATCTACTAATGCACATCCATAAATAATTCGCTGTAGCGACCCCAACCAAAGCAAATGATAGCCATCCAACTTCACCATATCCGGCTGAAGTAATCCTTCTGGCATCAACTTGTAAACCCATGAAAGAGTACATGGCGACCGAGGCAACCGTGCTTATAGTTTCCATTATAACCCAAGTTCTATAAGATAAGAATATTTTGAAGTTAGCCCAGAAAACAGCCCAAATATGTGTAATATCTGATGCTAGGCGGGGTTTATCCTCCCTAAAGAGGTTGATTAGGTCTTCAACTTTCACGCGGCTTCCTCCCTGGTTAACTTCACAAATATATCTTCAAGGGTTGGTTCCGACCTGCGAATAGCGGAAATCTTCTCGCCCAATAGCTGGAGCTTACTGGCTATGATTGGTATTGCCTCATATTCGTCATCAACCTGCAAGCGTAATGTGGTGATAAGTGAGTCATTTTTTGTCTCAACGATCCTTCTAACAACTGGCAATGATGATAAACTTTGGATAACCTTAGATATATCTCTAGCATCTCTAATTTCTACCTCAACGGCATGTATATCTCTAAGCATCTCCCTTAATACTGAGGGGGGCGCATCAGCTATTATACGCCCATCCTTCATTATGGCGATCCTCTCACATAACTGTTCAACCTCAAACATATTGTGACTCGTAAAGATTATGGTCTTTCCGAGCTCGGTATTCAGAGCTTTTAGAAGTCTTCTAGTCTCAACGGCGCCTATAGTGTCAAGTCCTATTGTGGGCTCATCCATGAATAGAATTGGTGGGTTATGCAATAGGGCTCTAGCAAGCATAACCCTAACTTTCATACCAGTTGAGTAGTCTTTTACAAGCTTCTTTTTATCTTTAGTTAATTCAAAAAACTCAAGTAGCGCTTCTATTCTTTTTTCAGCAACATCCTTTGGGACATTCTGAAGATAAGCGTAAAATCTCAGGTTATCTTCGGCGTTGAGCCTCCAGTAAAGTGACCTCCCACCAGTTTCCCCGTGAAACCATCCAAGGCAGCTTCTAACCTTCATTGGTTCTTTAATTATATCATAACCGTTTACTTTGGCCGTTCCTTCTGTTGGAAGTATTATTGTACAAAGCATTTTTATCAGCGTGGTTTTCCCCGCGCCATTCGGACCGAGCAAACCGAAA